>JAHIJU010000093.1 GCA_018898235.1 Actinomycetota bacterium
AGGGCGTACCCGTCGCAGGCGGCCACGGAGAACGGCGGCAGATCGGCGGGCGCCACGACGTCGGCGGCCAGCACGCAGCCGGCCGCATCGTGCAGCACCACGTCGAGCGGGGTGACCGGGCCGCAGGCCGCAAGCACGGCCGCCAGATGCTCCTGGACGGATCTCATGGAGGCATTCTGCCGGTCCGTCAGGCGGTGCCCGGCACCACGCGGGGTCAGACTGGACCCCATGCAGACCGAGGCCCAGCCCTATCCCCATGCCCAGCAGGGTGACGAGCCGGAGGACCTCAAGCAGCGCTTCCGTTCCGCCATCCGTGCCGAGCGGGCCAAGCTCAGCCCGCGCCGCAGGTTGCTGGCCGGCGAGGGCATCTCACACGTCGTGCTGTCCATCCCGGCCGTGCAGGGCGCACGCACCGTCGCGGCCTACGTCGCCCGCGCCGATGAGCCGCCGACCGGTCCCCTGATCGAGGCGTTGGCGCAGGCCGGGGTCCGGGTGCTGCTGCCGGTGCTCGGCGAGGGCCTGAGCCGTTGCTGGGCGCCCTACACGGGGGCCGACGAGCTGGTCGTGCGTGCCCCCGGGCGTCCGCCGGAGCCGCCCGGTCCCCCGCTCGCGGCCGACGCCGTGGCCGACGCGGACGTCGTCGTGGTCCCGGCGCTCGCCGTCGACACCTCCGGCGCCCGGATCGGACAGGGCGCCGGCTGGTACGACCGGGTGCTCCCGCTCGTGGGCCCGGAGGCGATGACGGTCGCCGTCGTCTTCACCTCCGAGGTCTACGACGCGCTCACGCGCCCGCTGCCCTCGGAGCCGCACGACCGGAGCGTCCGCGCCGTCGCGACGCCGCAGTACTGGCTGCCGCTGGGCGACCCGGCCGCGGGGAGCGGGCCGACGGCCATCCCCTGATGGGCCCGGCCGTCGGCCCGGTCAGGGAGTCAGTGTGAGCCGGTCGGCCGCATCTGCCTCGACGGCCGCGGCGGTGAACGGCCAGGGGTAGCTGAGTCCGGTCGACCAGGCGGTGAGCTGGTCGGCGTAGTGCGTGCTGCCCGGGTGGCCCGAGCTGCCGGTCAGGGTCACCCAGGTGGACGAGTCCAGGTCGGACAGGTCGACGACCATCCGCATGGACGGCGCGCTCACGACGTCGAACGAGCCCGAGCTCGCATCCCAGGCCGTCGCATCCACGACGGCCGACCCACCACCCACCGGTCGCGGGTCGGGGTTCATCAGGGACCGCACGAGCGCCGGCACGGCGTCACCACCGAGCACCGGATGCTCCGGCGCGATGGTGTGGACGGTGCCCCAGGCCCAGGTGCTCGGGTCCTTGCCCAGCCGCGCCGTGAGCTCGAGCCGCGCGCTGACCAGCGCGCGGGTGAGGATCTCGTCACGGCCCTCGACCACCCGCGGTGTGCTCGAGTCGTCCCACCAGGTCGAGCTCGGGTCGTCGACGACCTCACGCAGCAGCTCGACCGAGCGCGAGTCGCCGTCGAGGGCCGCCTCGGTCGGCAGGTTGTCGGAGAAGGTCTGGGCCAGCACGTCCTGCAGCACGGCCGCGAAGTAGACCGCCGCCGGCGAGTCGGCGTCCATCTGCCGGTCCCAGGTGCGCAGCAACGCCTGGCCGTCGGCGTCGAACCCGGTCCCGATGTCGAGGCCGATCAGCTGCGGGACGAGGACGTCCGCAGCGGCGCTGCGCGCATCGGTCGCGATGGTCTGCATGTCCGCGACGTCGACCTTGCCCGTGGCGAGCCGTGCGACCAGGAGGGCGCGGATGCGCTGGGCGCGGAAGCCGTAGTCCCAGTCGTTCGTCAGGAACGGTCCGGTCCCGGCCGGGGTCACGGCCTGGTTCGCCGCGACGATGTACCCCTGCGGCGGGTCGAGCGTGCGGGGGAGCCGATCGGGTTCGACGTAGCCCTGCCAGTCGTACGCCGAGTCCCAGCCCGGACGCGGCCACGACCCGTCCGACGGCAGCGACGAACCGACGACCCGGGCCCGCACCGGCACCAGTCCGGGTGCCTGGTAGCCGATGTGACCGTCCGTCGTGGCGAACAGGATGTTCTGGGCGGGGGCTGCGAACAGCGCCGCCGCGGCCTGCACATCGGCGGCGTCGCGCGCGGTGTCGAGCGCGAGCACCGCATCGGCCGAGCGGTTCGGCGTCAGCGCCGTCCAGGCGAGCGCGACCTGTGTCGCGACGCCGCCGGCCGGCACCCGTGCGACGGCGTCGAGGTTCAGCACGTCGGAGACGATCGGTCCGTGCCGGGTGGAGCGCACGGTGATCGTCACCGGGTCGCCACCCGCGACCTTGATGGTCTCGGTCCGGCTGGTGAGTGCCACGCGCGCGCCGTCGACGAGGGCCGCCCCACCCGTCACCTTCTCCAGGAAGAAGTCGGTGACGTCCGCACCCAGGTTGGTCAACGCCCAGGCCAGCTCACCGTTGTGGCCGATGATCACGCCGGGGAAACCGGCGAACGAGAACCCGGACACGTCGTACGGGCAGTCGGGGCCCAACGCGGCGCAGCGCAGACCCACCTGCATCCAGATGCCCGGCGCCGAGACCGACAGGTGGGGGTCGTTGGCCAGCAACGGCAGACCGCTCGTGGTGTAGGCACCGGAGACCACCCAGGAGTTCGACCCGATGCCCTGCCCCTCGCCGAGCAGGTGCGGGACGGCGTCGAGCGCGGCCTGGGCCGAGGTGAGCGCACCCTGCGCCGCCTCGGACGTCAGCCCGAGGTCGGCGCCCGAGGCCGACGGCGGCTCCTGCGAGCCCGTCGCACCCGCCAGGATCGGCGCGTTCAGGTCCTGCGGATAGGCGGGGAACAGCGCATCGACGCTCGCGACGTCGGCGAGGGTGCTGTACGCCCGGGCGCGGGTCAGCTCGTCGTCGTAGTTGGAGCGCAGGTCCCAGGCCATCGCCTTGAGCCAGGCGAGGGAGTCGACCGGGTCCCACCTCTCGGGTGCGGCGACATCCACCTTGAGGCCGAGGACGGTGTACTCGACCGCGATCCGGGCCGGGCTGCGGCCCTCCAGGTAGGCGTTGACGCCGTCGGCGTAGGCCTGCAGAGCGCCGCGGGTGGCCGGGGCCGCCAGCTCCCATTCCTGCTCGGCGACCCGGCGCCATCCCAGGGTGCGCACGACCTTGTCGGCAGCCAGCGCCTTCGCATCGGCGCCGACGAGCTCGGACAGCCGCCCGGCGGTCACGTGGCGCCGGTAGTCCATCTCGAAGAACCGGTCCTGTGCGGCGACGTACCCCTGGGCCATGAACAGGTCGTGCGCCGTGCCCGCGACCACGGTCGGCACACCGCGGGCATCCCGGGTCACCGCCACCTGCCCGTCGAGCCCCGCGACCCTCAGGTCGCCGTCGACCGTCGGCAGCGGCGCACGCACCACCCACCAGGCGGCACCGGCCAGGCCGACGACCACGAGGACCAGCACGCAGGCGACGACGACGATCGTCCGACGCAGTGCCGTGCGTGCACCCTTGCCCTGAGTCATCGCCGCAGACTAGCCCGGGGCGGCGACACGGGTACGGTTGGGGGTATCGTTAGCACTCGGAACCTACGAGTGCCAACTTACGAGTGCCGGGCGGATGTCCTGCGGCTGTCGGCCGCACCCGCCCCTGCCCGGCGATTCAGGAGCGTTCACGTGCCGACCTACTCCTACCGCTGCACGGTCTGCGACCACGCCTTCGACGTGCACCAGTCGTTCACCGACGATGCGCTGACCGTCTGCCCGAACTGCGAGGGACGCCTGCGCAAGGTGTTCTCGCCGGTCGGCGTCGTGTTCAAGGGCTCCGGCTTCTACCGGACCGACGCCAGGTCGAGCTCGCGCAGCGCGTCGATCCCGGCCGCCCCGGCATCGGGCGGGAGCTCCGACGGCTCGGGCAGCTCGACCCCGTCGACGTCCGCACCGGCCGCGACGTCGGCGAGCACGCCGTCGACCAGCACCACCGCGACGCCGGCCAAGGCGGCGGCCGCTTCCTGAGACCCCTCGGGCGCCGACCGGCCCCGGGCGGATCTCGCGGAGGATCGCGAGCCGTCCCCAGCCGCTCCGACATCGCAGACCCCCCGTCGCCCGCCCGGTCGAGGGCCGCGCCGACCTACGGTCCCGGACATGCCACGACGTCGGTCGCCCACCTCCGTGCCGCTGCACGGCGGCGGTCCCCCTGCGCTGCCACCGCTCCCCCGGCCGTGGCGGGTCCGCCTGAGGATCGCGCTGTGGCGTGGGCGGATACCCCTGGCCGCACTGCTGGCGGCGCTCGCCGCCGGATCCGCGCTGCAGGTGCTGCGCCCCGCGCCCGCCGGGACGGTCGCGATCACGGTGACGGCACGCGAGATCGACGCCGGAGCGGCACTGGCCGCCGCGGACCTGCGGACCGTCGCCGTCCCGTCGGCCGCGGCACCCGCTGCCGCGCGCCGGGCTCCCGCCGAGCTGGTGGGCAGCACCGTCGCCCTCGCGCTGCCGGCCGGGACCCCCGTGGTGCCGGGCCTGCTCGCTGGCACGCTGCACGGCCCGGCCGGGACCGTCGTCGCGGTGGTGCGACTGGCCGATCCGGCGCTCGTCGCGCTGCTGTCCCCCGGCGACCGGCTCGACGTGCTGGGGACCGACGACCTCGGCGGCCCGGGCAGGGTGCTGGCCCGGCGCGCCCTGGTGCTGCCCCAGCAGACCGGGTCCGGGACGGGTGCGGGCGGCCTCGGATGCGCCGACCAGGTGAGCGCCACGGTGGTGCTGGCCGTCGACCCCGATGAGGTGTCCGCGCTGTCCGGGGCGGTCGGCTCCGGGAGTCTGACGGCGGTCGTCGTGCCATGATGCCGCCGGCCGCGACCCCGCGGCCGCCACGGGAGGAGACACCCATGTCCGAGACCTTCAACCGCGGCGCCGAGGCGGCCGGCGGCCTGCTCCAGGGCTTCAAGGAGTTCATCGCCAGGGGCAATGCGATCGACCTCGCCGTCGGCGTGATCATCGGGGCCGCGTTCTCCTCGATCGTCGCGGCCCTCAACGAGGGGCTGATCAGCCCGCTCATCGCAGCGGTCTTCGGTCAGCCGGACATCTCGCACGTGCTGGAGCGCACCATCAACGGGGCGCACTTCTCGATCGGCCTCGTCCTGCAGGCGGTCCTCAACTTCCTCATCACCGCGCTCGCGCTGTACTTCGCGATCGTGCTGCCGATCAACGCCATGCGGGCCCGTCGCGCGAAGGGTCTTGCCGCGGCGCCGAAGGCGCCCGCTGAGGACGTGCTGCTGCTCACCGAGATCCGCGACCTGCTGGCGCGCGACCAGCGGTAGCCGCCCGCGGTGCGAGGATCGGGGGGTGAACGAACCGGCCCGACCCGAGCGTCCCGGACGACCGCGGCGCGCCGTCCGGCCGTCCGGGACGGTCGGCCACGACGAGGGCGTGCTTCGCTCCGTGCACGCCGCCGCGGCCCCCGTGCCCCCGCCCCCCGTGGTCCCGGTGCGCGAGCCTCGGAGCCTGCCGGACGGACCTGGGGCCGACCCCGCACTGCCGGTGCGCAGCCTCGACGACGGCGACCTCGGCTGGGGCGGGAGTACGGACGACTCGAACGACGACCGCCTGCGACAGGACGTCCCGCCCCACTGGTGAGGCGACGCCGGTCGACCAGTGCCGCCGGCCGCTCGCCGACCCCGGTCGACCAGTGCCGCCGGCCGCTCGCCGACCCCGGTCGGTCCGGGTCGTCCGGCCGCACTCAGCCGAGCTCGGTCGTCCCTGAGATCGTCTCGGCCGGGTTCAGCGCGCGGATGACGGCGGCCCTCACCGCCGTGTCCACCCGGTGCCCACGACGCGTGATCCCGAGCGCGGCCCGCAGCTCGTCGGCGAGCTGGTCGCGCGTCCGTTCCTCGCCGTCCGAGCGGATCCAGCCCACGAGGTCGTCGAGCTGGTCGTCGCTGTAGGCGCCGATCGGCAGACCCTGCCGCACCTGCGGGCGCGGCACCGCCGGCAGCGCCAGTGCCAGCTGCCGCGGCTGGGGCGCCTCGGCAGCGTCCACGTGCTCGGGCACGTCCCCGTCGGGCTGGGCCTTGACCTCGGCCACGGGGTCGGGCTGCGCCTTGACCTCGTCCACCAGGTCGGGCTGGACCTTGACCTCGGCCGACGGCGTGGGGACCGTCCCGGACCCGTCGGAGGACGACGCAGGAACGGGGCTGTCCGGGATCGCGGTGTCCGTCAAGTCCTCGTCGACCGACGAGCGCCCGGCCGGCAGGGCCACCTCCGGCGGTTCTGTGATCTGCGGATCCGCCACCGGGGACGTCGCCGCCACCCCCGCCGCCGGGGTGAGGTTCTCCGTGAGCACCGGGACCGGGCGGGTCACCGGCATGTCGAGCTGCGGCGGGAGCTGGGCGTGCACCGCCCGGCGGACCCTGTCCACCTCGGCCTGCGGATCGAGGAAGGCCGCCACCGACCAGACCCGGACCACTGTCCAGCCGAGCGACTCCAGCCGCTCGGCGGCCAACCGGTCGCGGGCCCGCACCGACGGTTCGTTCACGTAGGCGTCGTCATCGGTCAGCACGGCGACGACGAACCGATCGGGGATCGCCGGGTGCCCGACGACCATCGGGATGCGGACCCCGCCGGGCAGACCGTGATCGAGCTCGACGTTCAGGCCGTGCTTCCACAGCCGCTCCGCCACGTCGAGCAGCAGGCGGTCCGCATCCAACGTCGGGGCGCCCGCATCGTCGCCGACGTTCGCCGCGGCGACCTCGACCTCACCGGCGCCGCGACGCCGGGCGAAGTCGAGCAGATCGACGAGCAGGCGCGGCCCGGGGCCGCGCAACCGCTCGGGGTCCAGGTCGTCGGCACCGAAGCACGCGACCAGGTCGAACCGGTGCCGGACCGAGCCGAGGGCGTCCAGCAGCAGCGCATCCCCGCCGGGGCTGGACAGCGGCCCGAAGGAGTGCAGCACACGGCGGTGCGGGGTGCGCCCCAGGCCCAGGGACAGCAGCACGGCATCGCGTCGCAGCCCGGCCACGTTGGGCAGGTCCACCACGACGAACGGTTCGGGCCGCCCGGAGTCGAAGAACGCCGCGAGCGCCGGGGCCCCGCGCACCTCCGAGAGCACCGCATCGCGCACCGCATCGGCGTGCCGCGCGGTCACGGTGACGACCGCCAGCGACTCCTCGGGCCGGGTCAGCGCATGCTCCAGCACGAGCTCGAGCACCTGGTCGACCTCCGCGCGCGTGGAGTCGACCAGCCCCGCGACGGCGTCCGGCATCCCGGTGCCGTCCACCAGGTGCAGGTGGACCAGCGGGGTGGCATCGGGCAGCGGCACCGGACGCAGCACCCCGGCGTACCCGTGCTCGGCGAGGAACGCCGTGAGGTACGGGTCGCGGCGTGCGCCGTCGGCCACCAGCGGGATGGTGGGCAGGATCTCGGCCAGCTCGCGCACGGCGGTCGACGACGCGCACCGGGCGTCACCGACGACCACCACCTGACGCCCGCGGGCCAGGGCCGGGACTGCCATCTGGGTGGGCAGGTGCCCGGCGGCGTCCAGGACCACGAGGTCGACCTGGCGCAACGGCGGGGCGACCTGCGGCACCAGCATCGGGCTGACGGCCAGCACCGGGCGCAGGTGCCGGGCCACATCGGGGTACCGCTGGGCGGCGTCCCGCACCGAGACCAGGTTCTCCTCGACCAGCTCGACGAAGAGTGCCTCGCCCTGGTCGCGGTACTGCCGGAGCCGGCTCTGGACGGTCTCGACGACCTCACCGAGCACGACGGGCGGCAACGACTGCACATGCTCACGGTCGGCTGCTGCGAACCGGTCGCTGAGGGCTTCGAGCGCGGTGCCGTCATACCCTGCCAGCGCCGGATCGGCCGCGAGGATCTGCTCGAAGACGGTGCTCCACCAGGCCAGCTCGAGCTCGGCGGCGGCGAGGTCGGGGGCGACCCGGCGCCGGTGCAGATCCGACACCAGCGGTTCCAGGCCGCAGGCGCGGGCGCGCGCCAGCAGCACGGTGCGTTCGGGCAGCCCGTCGAGTGCGGCGGCACCGTCCAGCAGGCGGCGCAGGCGCGTCGTCAGCTCGTCCAGCGGGAGCGCGGACAGGCGGGCGCCGACCTGCGGCAGAACGGCTTCGAGGGCCTCGACGTCACCGCGGACCGCGGCGTAGTCGGCCTCGACCAGCTCGAGGCTGTCGGGCAGACGCGGCCAGCCACCGGCCGGGCAGTGCGCCCGCCAGACGTCGCGGCGGACCTCGACGTCGCGCAGCGCCGCATGCAGATCGGCCACCGGGCGTCCCGGCCGCACCAGGTCGTGCGCCTGCTTGCGCAGCCGACGCCGCAGCCAGAAGCCCATGTCGATGCCGCGCTCGGCACGCCAGGCCTTGGTCGCGGTGGCCGCCACCATGTCGGCCGGACTGCGCTCGAACACGATCGGGGTGAACAGGTCGAGGGACGCGCGCACCTGGCCGAGCATCTCGAGCTGCTCCGCCCATGCACCGAGGCTGGCCGCGGGCGTCAGACCGGTCTCCTCGGCGACCTGGCGCGCACGGGCGACCAGGGTCGGCAACGTGCTCGTGACCAGCCGTTCCACCCGGTGCAGCGCGACCGCGGCATCGGCGTCGGTCCGCAGGTCGACACCGAACCACGGGGTGTCCTGCGGTCGCACGGTGAACGCACCGAGCTCGGCGGCCCGACGCAGGTCGGCACCCAGCTCGGCCCGGCGCTCGGCGTCGAGCACCCGGGCGGCATCCGGGGTCAGCCGGGCCGTGGTGCGCGGGGTGGGGCGGTGCGCCGTGAGCCGCGCGAGCTGCTGCAGCGCGTCGTACGCCGAGACGTCCCACGGTGCGCGCGGGGTGTGCAGCGCCTGGACGTAGGCCGCGAGCTGGTCGCGCAGCTCACCCACCTGTCCATGCAGCCGGCGTCGGTCGTCGGGATCGACGACGGGGGCGTCGAGGGTCATCGCCCCCAGCAGCCGACGGGCCACGACCTGCCGCCACCCGGCCTCGGGCGGGACGTCGAGCAGCAGGTCGCCGAGACCGAGCGCGGTCAGCCGCTCGGCGAGCGCGAGCGATCCGCCGCGGCTGCCCGGCACGTAGAGCACGGTCAGCCCCGCGGCGGCGGCGTGGGCCACGACGGCGGCGATGGTCCCGGTGACGTCGGACCCGGCAGGGGCGTCGACGAACAGATGGGCGCCGGTCTCGACGGCGTCGAGCACGTACCGCTGGGCGGCGTCCAGATCGCCGACGCCGCGTTCGAGCGCCGGGTCGCGGTCGACGAGCAGCGGGCTCGGCAGCTCGACCGCGAGCGCCGCCCGGGCCTGTTCGTCACCTGCGAGCGCCGCCACGAGCTCGTGGTCGGGCAAGGAGGCGGCCAGCGTGTCCAGGTCGTCGACGAGGCCCTGACCGGGGTGGACGAAGGCGCCGACCACGCGGCGGTCCACCAGCTCGAAGTCGGCGAGCACCGCCTCGCCCAACGAGGTCAGCCGCGCGAGGGCCGCCCGCGGGTCGAAGCCACCGCTGGCGTAGGTGCCCTCGGCCAGGCTGACCGGGTCGAGCAGCGCACCTCGACTGCGCAGCGCGCGGACCAGCACGGGGTTGACCTGGACGTCGGGCTCCAGGGTGAGCTCGTAGTCGCTCTCGGCCGATCCCCGGGCCGCAACGGTCACCGGGCGCAGCAGCACCGGGACCCGGACCGTCCGCGCCCCCTCGACCAGATCGCTGCCGCCGTCGTGCCCACGCTGCCCGTGGGACGTGGCGGCGGCCAGCGCACCGACGTCGTCGTGGGACACATCGGGCCAGGTCGGTTCGGTCCAGGTGGCGACCCCGATGGCGAGCGAGGTCGGCGCGATGCCGTAGCGCTGGGCGCTCACGGAGGCCCGGGCTGCGACGGCTCGGGCGCGGCGCCGCGCGAGCGAGAGCGCCGCCCCCTCCCGGACGAGGTTCGACAGCCGGGTCGGACGTCCGGCGAACAGCTGGGCCATCCCGGACGGGTGGGCCGCGGACAGGTCGAGGGCCGCGTCGGCGAGCAGGTCGATGTCGCTGCGCGCCGATCCGCCGGCCTCGGCGACCAGGGCCGCACGCCAGGTCGAGACAGCGCCGTCGACCAGCTCGGCGCGCGAGGGTGCAGCGACGAGGGCGACACCGGGGGCCGCAACCTCGGTCTGCTCCCCGGTACCGGGTGTACGGGCTGGCACGGTCACGTCGGCCACGCTAACCCGGGGTCCCACCGGGGTCCGGGGGGCACGCCGTGCGGCGGCGATCAGGCCTTCGCCGGACCGGTCGCGGGGACGCCCGGGCCCCGGACGCACAAATGCCCGCCGACCGAAGTGGTCGCGGGCATGGTCCCCGAGGAACCGGGGAAAAACGAAATCGTGAAGAGAATGAAAGACGGTGCGCACCGCGCAGGGGGCAGGCGATGCGCACCGTCGGGAGTAATTCTGATACACGATCGGCCGTGGGTCAAACCGGCCGGTCACCCGTTCGGCCGATGCTGCGACCACGAACTGAGGACAGGGTTGCGCTGCCCCTCCGGACGCCCCGACCGGGCGCGCAGGAACCCCGCACGGCGGAGCTGCGGGCTACCCCCGATGGCATCTGCCATGCCCGACCGGATGCATCCGTCGCAGTCCTCGACACCCACCCCGGAGCAGGCTCGCCCCAGGACGACAGCGGCCGCCCTCGCCCGCGCGCTCACCGCCCGCGCCCGGCGGATCGGCGCGGCAGCACACGCGCCGACCGTTGCCGGGTGGTAGACCGTCCGGGTGCCGACCGTCCCCGACGCGCTACGACCGCGCCGCCTCGCCGCCGAGCTGGTCGACCTCGTCCGGCACGCACCCGGCACGATGGTGTGGCTGGCGATCCTGGCGCTCACGGCGATCACGACGAGCCGGATGTCGCCGGCGCACCTGGAGCGCATGCTCGGCCACCGCTCGACGAACCTGGCGAACCTGGCGCACAACCCGCTGCGCGTGCTCATCACCTCGCTCATGGTGTTCGACGGCGGGACCTGGTTCGGCTACGCGGTGCTCTTCCTGGTGTTCCACGCCCCCGTCGAACGTCGGCTCGGCACCCGCCGCTGGCTCACGATCGCCCTGGGCGCGCACGTGCTCGCCACCTATGTGAGCCAGGGGTTCGTCGCGGTCGGCATCAAGGCCGGCTGGGCGTCACCGGTCGTGGCGCGCGCGCTCGACTACGGGGTCTCGTACTCCCTTGCCGGTGTGCAGGGCGTGGCGACCTACCTGCTGCCGCACCGCTGGCGCTGGCCCTACGCGGCCGTGATGTGCGCGGTCTACCTGGTGCCGTTCGGGGTCGAGGGCATCACCTTCACCTCGATCGGGCACCTGACGGCGCTGGCGATCGGGTTCTGCTGCGTGCGGCTCACGCGGCCGCGGCACGTGACGGAGCCGCCCATGACCGGGGCGGTCGCCTGACGGCGACCCTCAGGCGCCGGTGACCTCGCCGATCGCCTGGTCGAGCATCTGCAGCCCCAGATCGATCTCGGCGTCGGAGGCGGTCAGCGGCGGGGCGATGCGGAAGGTGCCGCCCCAGCCGGGCATCTGGACGACGTTCATGTGCAGCCCCAGCTCGAAGCAGCGGGCGGTG
The DNA here is from genome assembly GCA_018898235.1 of Actinomycetota bacterium. Classification (GTDB taxonomy): domain Bacteria; phylum Actinomycetota; class Actinomycetes; order Actinomycetales; family Cellulomonadaceae; genus Cellulomonas. The sequence goes on from JAHIJU010000093.1 coordinate 11,538, forward strand.
ATCTGGGCACCGAGCGCATCCGCAGGCGCCTTGGTCGCCCGGTCCAGCACCAGCTCCAGGCCCTGGAGCAACCCACGCCCCCGCACATCGCCCACCACGTCGTGCCGTTCGCCGATCGCCAGCAGACCCGCGTGCAACCGGGCGCCGAGCTCACCCGCCCGCGCGACGAGCCCGTCGCGTTCGACGACGTCGAGCACCGTGCAGCCGACGGCGGCCACCAGCGGGTCGGACACGTGCGTGGTGTAGAAGAGGAAGCCGCGCTCGGCGGCCCGCGCCTCGATCTGGCTGCTCGTGACGACGGCCGACAGCGGCAGCCCGGCGCCCAGCGTCTTGGACAACGTGAGGATGTCCGGCACCACGCCCTCGCGCTCGAACGCGTACATGTCCCCCGTGCGGCCGATGCCGGTCTGCGCCTCGTCGAGGATCAGCAGCATGCCGCGCTCGCGGCACTTGGCCGCCAGGGCCGCGAGGTACCCGTGCGGCGGGACGACGATGCCCGCGCTGGACAGCACCGGTTCCACCAGGCAGGCCGCGAGCGAGCCGACGGACTGGGCGTCGACCAGGGCGAACGCGTTGTCGAGCTGACGGCGCCAGTCCAGCTCCCCGTCCGGGCCGAGCACATCGGGCCGGTAGGTGTTCGGGGTCGGGATGGCGATGTTGCC
>JAHIJU010000094.1 GCA_018898235.1 Actinomycetota bacterium
GTCGGAGGTGAGGGAGCCCACCTCGACGGCCGCGAGCGCGGTCTCCAGCTGCGCCTTGGCGGCCAGGTAGCCCGCACGGTTGGCCGAGCTCGGGTCCACCGACGCCGGACCGCCGACCTTACGTGCGTCCCAGGCGTAGGCGACCTGCCATCCCGAGACGTCGGAGTTCAGCATCCTGATCTCGCCGATCTGGGTGGTGAGCCGCTGCAACGTGGCCAGTCGCGCCACGGCACGCCCCTGGACGGTGGCCTGGGTGAGCGCGATCGCTCCGATACCCATGGCGGTGACGACCCCCACGGCAGCCACCGCGAGGATCTGGCGGCGCACCGAACGACGCCACCACGTCCACCCGCTCCGCCGCGCAGCTGTGCCGCTCGCCACGTCCATGACGCCGTCCCTCCGTTGCGCTCACCTTGACCTGCTGCAGATCGGCGGCCGGCGGACGCACCTGAGCCACGCGGGCCGAGGTTCACCGGCCGTTCACGGGCCGGCTCCGGTCGGCCCGGTCGGGCCCGGTCGGGCCGGCACGGCACGGCCCGCGGCCGCAGACACCGCTAGCGTCGTGCCATGCGATTCGGACTCTTCATCCCCCAGGGCTGGCGGCAGGACCTCGTCGGCATCGACCCGGCCGAGCACTGGTCGACCATGCACGGCCTGGCCGCCCACGCCGACGCCGGCGACGCCTGGGAGTCGATCTGGGTCTACGACCACATGCACTCGGTGCCCGAACCCAACGGCGAGGCCGTGCACGAGGCGTGGACGCTCATGGCCGCGTTCGCCGCCTCGACCCGGCGGGTCCGCCTGGGCCAGATGTGCACCTGCATGGCCTACCGCAACCCCGCGCACCTGGCGAAGGTCGCCACCACGGTCGACGTGGTCTCCGGCGGACGCGCCGAGATGGGCATCGGCGCCGGCTGGTACGAGCACGAGTGGCTCGCCTACGGCTACGGCTTCCCGCGCGCCGGGGTACGGATCGCGATGCTCGACGAGGGCGTGCAGATCATGCGCCAGATGTGGACCGACGGCGTCGCGACGCTGGACGGCGAGCACTACCAGGTGGCGGGCGCCCAGCTGTCCCCGCTCCCGCTGCAGGTCGACGGGCCGCCGCTGTGGATCGCCGGCGGTGGCGAGAAGAAGACCCTGCGGATCGCGGCCGAGCACGCCAGGTACACGAACTTCGACGGCACCCCCGAGGGTTTCGCGCACAAGTCGACCGTGCTGCGGGGTCACTGCGACGCGATCGGCCGCCCGTTCGACGAGATCACCCGATCGGCCAACTACAACGTCGTCATCGGAGCCACGCAGGCGGAGGTCGACGACCGCATCGCCTGGGTCGAGGAGCACTACGCCCGCACCGTCCCGGCCAAGGCTGCCAACGTCGCCGAGGAGTTCCGTCGCGGCCCGCTGGTCGGCACACCCGAGCAGATCGTCGAGACGCTGCGCCACCTGAACGGTCTGGGCATGACGTACGCCCTGTGCTACTTCGCCGAGGCGGCCTACGACCGGTCCGGGATCGAGCTGTTCGAGCGCGAGGTGGTCCCCGCGCTGCGCTGATCCATCGGGATCGACGATGCGTCGCCGCCGTGGCACGGTCAGGTGTGACCACCCGTCGGCCGAGCCACGACTCGGACCCGCCCCCACGCGCGGGCACCATCGCCCCTCACGAGGGGACCGCCCCATGACCGGCTCCGCAGCGTCCACCCTGGTCGGCCGGCGCGCGGTCGTGGCACTGCCCACGACGGTCGCGACCCCGGACCGGCTCGGCGCATGAGGCCCACGCGCGCCCAGTACGCGGCCGTCGTCGGCGCGCTGGCCGACGACGAGGTCGCCGGGTATCTGACGGAGCACAGCAACCTGCCCGGTCCACGGGCCAACCTCGAGCTCCTGCACGCCGCCGCCGACGTCCTCCCACGCCGGCTCGCGCTACGGCTCGCGGACGCGGACGACGAGTACCTGCGCTGCAGCGGGGCGGTCACCCTCGGCCGCCTCGTGCTCGACGACCCGACCGATCCCGGTCTGCTGACGCTGCTCACCACCCGCGCCGCCGACCCGTCGTGGCGGGTGCGTGAAGCCGCCGCGATGGCCGCCCAGCGGATCGGCGACGGTGACCCGGACCGGCTCGTCGCCCTCGTCCGGACGTGGACGACGGACCGCGACCCGCTCGTGGTCCGGGCCGGCATCGCGGCGATCTGCGAGCCGCGGCTGCTGCGCGGCCCGGCGATGGCGCAGGTCGCCGTCGCGGCCTGCGGACGGGCGACCGAGCGCCTGCGTCAGATCGACGCGGCCCGCCGCCGTGACCCCGAGGTCCGGGTGCTGCGTCAGGGCCTGGCCTACTGCTGGTCGGTGGCCGTCGCCGCCGATCCGGCCGCGGGGTTGCCAGTCTTCATCGCCCTGGACGTCCACGACCCGGACATCGCCTGGGTGGTGGCGCAGAACCGTCGCAAGCAGCGACTGGCCCGGCTGCTGACGGACGTCTAGCCCTCGGCGACCGCCACTGCCGAGGCGATCCCGGCATCGTGCGACAACGACAGATGCCACGTGAGCACGCCCAGCTCGGCAGCTCTGGCGGCGACCGTGCCGACGATCTGCACCGCCGGCGCCCCGCCCGCCACCCGCGTGACCGTGCAGTCCTGCCACGACAGGCCGCCCGGCGCCCCCAGGGCCTTGGCGATGGCCTCCTTGGCCGCGAACCGCGCGGCCAGCGACTGGGCCGGCAGGTCACGTTCGGCGGCCGTGAACAACCTGGCCCGCAGGCCCGGCGCGCGCTCCAGTGTCGCGACGAACCGGGTCACGTCCACCACGTCGATCCCGACCCCGACGATCACGGCCGGTCCGCCGGGGTGATGAGGTGCCGCCAGCGGCCCCACTTGTCCTCCAGCGCGGCGTCCAGGTCCACGTCGAACCGCTCGGCCAGCAACAGCACGTGGGCCAGCACATCGGCCAGCTCGGCGGCGACGGCACCGGCGTCCGGCTCCCGCCGCGAGCGCCCCGAGGCGGCCAGGTACGCCTGGGTCAGCTCACCGACCTCCTCGGCAAGCTTGAGCACGAGCCAGTCGTCGGTGCGCTCGATGTCGTGCAGGCGCGCGTAGACCCGCGAGATGGTCTCGACCTGCGTCTGTGCCGCGCGCAGCTCCACGGACCTGCGGCCGCTTACTCGACGGTGACGGACTTGGCGAGGTTGCGCGGCTGGTCCACGTCCAGCCCCTTGGCGTGCGCGAGCTCGCAGGCGAACACCTGCAACGGCACGACGGTGAGCAGCGGGGCGAGCAGGGTCGGCGCCTGCGGTACGCGGAACACCTCGTCGGCATACGGCACCACGTCCTCATCGCCGTCCTCGGCGATCACCAGGGTGCGGGCGCCCCGGGCTCTGATCTCCTGGATGTTCGAGACCACCTTGGAGTGCAGCGAGTGCCGCCCGCGCGGAGACGGCACGACGACGAACACCGGCTGCCCCGGCTCGATGAGCGCGATCGGCCCGTGCTTGAGCTCCCCGGCCGGGAACCCCTCGGCATGGATGTAGGCGAGCTCCTTGAGCTTGAGCGCCCCCTCCATCGCCACCGGGTAGCCGACGTGCCTGCCGAGGAACAGCACGGTCTGGGTGTCGGCCATCCAGCGCGCGATCTGCCGGACCCGGTCGGCGCGGTCGAGCACGGTCTGGATCTTGGCCGGTATGGCGCGCAGCTCGGCCAGGTGGGTCGCGACCTCATCGGCGAACATGTTGCCGCGCAGCTGGGCCAGGTACAGGCCCAGCAGGTAGGCGGCCGTGATCTGGGCGAGGAAGGCCTTGGTCGAGGCGACCGCGACCTCCGGGCCGGCGTGCGTGTACAGCACCGCATCGGACTCGCGCGGGATGGTCGAGCCGTGCGTGTTCACGATGGCCAGCGTCGTGCTGCCCTGCTCGTGGCCGTGCCGTACCGCCATGAGGGTGTCCATCGTCTCCCCCGACTGGGAGATGGCCACCACGAGCGTGCGTTCGTTGACGACGGGGTCGCGGTAGCGGAACTCGTGCGCCAGCTCGACCTCGACCGGGATCCGGCACCAGTGCTCGATCGCGTACTTGGCCACGTGCCCGGCATAGGCAGCCGTCCCGCACGCGACGACGACGATCTTGTCGTTCCGGCGCAGCACCGCCTCGTCGATCCGGATCTCGTCCAGCACCAGCCGTCCGGCGGCGTCGGTGCGGCCCAGCAGGGTGTCGGCGACGGCCTGCGGCTGGTCGGCGATCTCCTTGTCCATGAAGGACCGGAAACCGCCCTTCTCGGCCGCGGCGGCGTCCCAGTCGACGGTGAACCGCCGGGCGTGCGCCGGGTTCCCGTCGAAGTCGGTGACCTGCACGGACGTCGCGGTGATCGTGACGATCTCGTCCTGGCCCAGCTCGAGCGCCTCCCGGGTGTGCGCGATGAACGCCGCGACGTCCGAGCCCAGGAAGTTCTCCCCCTCCCCGAGCCCGACGACGAGCGGGGAGTCGTGCCGGGCGCCGACCACCTCCTCGGGGTGGTCGGCGTGCACCGCGAGGAGGGTGAAGGTCCCCTCCAGCGAGCGCGCGACGGTGGCCATCGCCGCGGTGAGGTCTCCGGTCAGGTCATAGGCGGCGGCCAGCAGATGGGCCACCACCTCGGTGTCGGTCTGGGAGGTGAAGTTCGCGCCCTGCGCGACCAGCGAGGCCTTGAGGGCCGCGAAGTTCTCCACGATGCCGTTGTGGATCACCGCGATCTTGCCGGCGACGTGCGGGTGCGCGTTGGTGTCGGTCGGCCCGCCGTGCGTCGCCCAGCGGGTGTGCCCGATCGCCGCACCCGAGGGCGGCAGCGGGTGGGCGTCCAGCTCCTCGATCAGGTTGGCGAGCTTCCCGGCCTTCTTGGCGGTCACCAGACCCACCCCGGGGACGACGAGCGCGACCCCCGCCGAGTCGTAGCCGCGGTACTCCAGCCGACGCAGACCCTCGATGACGACCTCGAGCCCCCGCGTGCTGACCGGTCCGCTCCCGACGTGTCCCACGATGCCGCACATGGCGCCGATGCTACCTCCGGCCCGGGGACGACCGAGGGCCCGCGATCCGGCACAATCATCGCCGTGCCATCGTCCACCCCGTACGTCGACCTCGACCGGGACGCCTGGGCGCGACTGTCGGCCTCCACCCCCCTGCCGTTCACCGATCAGGACGTCCGCCGCCTGCGCGGGCTCGGCGACCCCATCGACCTGGCCGAGGCGGACGTCGTCTACCGCCCCCTGTCGCGGCTGCTCGACCTGTACATCGGCGCGACGCGCGGGCTGCACGCAGCCAGCGCGGCGTTCCTCCACGAGGACACTCCGCGCACCCCGTTCATCATCGGCGTCGCGGGCTCGGTGGCGGTCGGCAAGTCGACCACTGCGCGGCTGCTGCGCGAGCTGATCGCGCGCTGGCCGGCCACCCCTCGCGTCGCGCTGATCACGACGGACGGGTTCCTGTACCCGAACGCCGAGCTGGAACGTCGCGGCCTGCTGGGCCGCAAGGGCTTCCCCGAGTCCTACGACCGTCGCTCGCTCCTGCGGTTCGTCTCCGCGGTCAAGGCCGGACGCCCCGAGGTGACGGCCCCGGTCTACGACCACATCGCCTACGACATCGTCCCCGGTGAGCAGATCGTCGTGCGGGCTCCCGACGTGCTCATCGTCGAAGGTCTCAACGTGCTGCAGCCGGCCCGGTCCACGGGCCGCTCGAACGTGGCTGTGAGCGACTTCTTCGACTTCTCGATCTACGTCGACGCCCGCACCGAGGACGTGCGGCGGTGGTACGTCGACCGCTTCCTGGCGCTGCGTCGCACCTCGTTCTCCCGGCCGGGTTCGTACTTCCACCGGTACGCCGATCTGACGGACGACGAGGCCGTCGCGGTCAGCCGTCAGATCTGGGACGACATCAACGCCCCGAACCTCGAGCAGAACATCCGCCCGACGCGGGGTCGGGCCACGCTCGTGCTGCGCAAGGGCCCGGACCACGCGATCGAGCACGTCCGGCTCCGCAAGCTGTAACGGTCCTCACACCACGGGGGTGCTCGCCGCGGGCGCGCCCTGCTCGGGCTCGGACGGCTGCGCGGGCCGCTCGTCCCCGCGAGCGGCGCTCACCGGCTCCGCGGCGTCGATCGTCCGGACGGGCGTCGCAGCCCCGGAGGCACCCCTGCCCCCGCGCCCCGCCCAGCGCTGCATCGCCCGGTCCACCAGGAAGCCGAGAGCGACACCGCCACAGACCCCGACGACGACCGCCACCCAGGGGTTGTCGCCGAGCAGGGCCCCGGCCGTCGCACCGATGGCCGTCGAGTACACCGCCCACATGATCGAGGCCACCGCGTCGACCGCGACGAACCGCCGCCGGTCGTAGTGCAGCGCACCGGCCGTCATGTTGACCGCGACCCGGCCCACCGGGATGTACCGTGCCGCGATCACGTAGGAGGCGCCGCGTTCGGCAAGGGCACGCTCGGCGCGGTCCAGTGCGCGTCGCCCGGTCGGGCTGCGGAAGAGGCGAAGCGAGCGGATGTCGACCTTGCTGCCGATCTGGTACGCGATCTGGTCGCCGGTGAAGGCCCCCGCCGCGGCGGCCAGGAGGAGCCAGCCCAGCGCCGGCTGACCGGTGGACAGCGACACCGCCGTCAGCGCGATCACGACCGACTCGCTCGGGATCGGCGGGAAGAACCCGTCGACCGTCGCGAACAGGTACATCACGAGATAGACCCACCCCGTGCCGGCGAGCCCCTCGGCCCACAGCGCGAGCTGATCCATGACGCTCCTGCCTTCGCCCCGCCGCCGATCGGCCGGGAACGAAACCACGGTACGACGATGTGATCTCGGCGACATCCGCCCATGGGCTGACCCCGGGTGGTCCCTCAAGCTGAGACGAGGCCGAGCAAGGTCAGCGCGCGTGCACCTCGACGAACCGGCGCAGCAGCGGCGGCACGGCATCGACCCCGGCCGCACCGGCGCGGCCCAGCACCTCCTCCAGCTCCTCGGGCGGGAAGTAGCCCTGATCGCGGACGGCCCGCACCCGCAGCTCGAGTCCGGCGAAGTCCAGCTCGGGGTGGAACTGCGTCGCGTACACGTTGCGCCCGACCCGGAACGCCTGGACCGGCGCCGTGCGCGAGGACGCGAGCAGCACCGCCGCCGGCGGGAGCCGCGTCACGGCCTCCTTGTGCCCGACGAAGACCGTGAACGCCGGTCCGGCGGCGCCGAAGACCGGGTCCTGGAGCCCGGCGTCGGTGAGCTCGACCTGCACCGCCCCCACCGGTTCGCCGTAGGTGGTGTCGACCTGTGCCCCCAGATGGGCGCCCAGGGTCCCGATGCCGTAGCAGCACCCCATGAACGGCAGATCGGCGGCCACCACCTCCTCCAGCAACGCCCCGAGATCGGCCTCGACGCGTCGCTGCAGCGCGGACTTGGACTCCTGCGGGTCGCTCACGCAGAACGGCCCGCCGCCCAGCAGCAGCCCCGAGTAGCGGGTCAGATCGAGCTTCCCCAGGGGCGCCTGCTCGACGCGGACCCGGTGCAGGTCGCCGACCTCCAGACCGGTGGCGGCGAGCATCGCGGCGTACTCGTCGTCGGCGGCGCGGTCGTGCTCACGCACGCCGAGGAAGCAGAACGGCTTCACGGCAGCGTGAAGCCCAGCTCGGCGGCGGCTGTCCGCGGCACGGGTTCGAGGGCCCAGTGCCCGCCCCAGCCGGCCGACGCCGCGAGCGATCGGATCTCGGCCTTGTCGATGTAGAGCACACCGCCCAGGTGGTCCGTCTCGTGCTGGACGATCCGCGCCGGCCACCCCGTGAACACCTCGTCGAACGGCACACCGTGGGCGTCCCAGCCCACCAGCCGCACGCTGTGGTGGCGGGCCACGACGGCCGCATATCCCTCGACCGACAGACAGCCCTCGTAGAACCCGACCGTGCGGTCCTCGACCGGCGTGTAGCGGGGGTTCACCAGCACCCGCGGTGCCAGAGGCGTGCGCTCGCGGACCGCTTCCAGCTCGACCAGCCCGACGCCCGGGTCCTGCACGACCGCGAGCGCCCACCCGAGCCCGATCTGCGGTGCGGCCAGACCAACCCCCGGTGCCGCCTCCATCGTCCGGAACATCAGCGCCAGCAGTGCGTCGAGCTCCTCGGCGGCCAGCTCGCCGTCATAGGGACGCGCCACGGCCCGCAGCACCGGGTCACCGGCCTGCACGATCGGGGCGAGTCCTGGGCCGGCCTGCTCCAGCAGCCGCAGCGCCTGGTCCCGGACCCGGGCTTCGTTCACAGCGCCAACCGCTCGCGGACCACCTCGGCGAGGCCGTGAGCCACCGCATCCGCATCGGCCTGGGTGGCGGCCTCGACCATCACCCGCACGAGAGCCTCGGTCCCGGACGGGCGCAGCAGGACGCGGCCCGTGAGCCCGAGCCGGGTCTGCGCCGCGGCCACCGCCTCAGCCAGTGCCTCGTCCCCGTCCACCCCGGTGCGGTCGACCCCGGAGACGTTGATCAGGGTCTGCGGCAGCCGGTGGACGACGCCGGCGAGCTCGGCCAACGTCTGCCCCGTCTGCGCCACCCGCGAGGCCAGCTGCAACGCGGTCAGGACACCGTCGCCCGTGGTCGCGTGCTCGGCGAAGATGATGTGGCCGGACTGCTCCCCCCCGAGCGTGTACCCGCCCGCCCGCATCGCCTCGAGCACGTAGCGGTCTCCGACGGCGGTGTCGACGCACCGAACACCGGCCTCGTTCATGGCGAGCCGCAGACCCAGGTTGCTCATCACGGTGATGACGAGCGTGTCGTCGACCAGGGCACCACGCTCGTGCAGGGTCAGCGCCAACGTCCCCATGATCTGGTCGCCGTCGACGAGCACGCCGCGGTGGTCGACCGCAAGGCACCGGTCGGCGTCACCGTCGAACGCGACGCCGAGGTCGGCACCGGAGGCCACCGTGACTGCCTGCAGCTGCTCGGGGTGGGTCGAGCCGCACTTCTCGTTGATGTTGCGCCCATCGGGCGAGGCGTTGATGACCACGACATCCGCCCCGGCCTCACGCAGCGCCTGCGGCCCGACCTCGCTGGCCGCACCGTTCGCGCAGTCCACCGCGATCCGCAGCCCGGCGAGCGGGGTCGTGATGGTCGAGACCAGGTGCTCGACGTACTGCGCACCGGCGCGACCGCCGTCGGTCTTGATCCGCCCCACCTCGGCGCCGACCGGCCGGTCCCACTGCTCGCCGAGCCGGGCCTCGATCGCGTCCTCGAGCTCGTCGTCGAGCTTGCGGCCGCCGCGGGCCAGGAACTTGATCCCGTTGTCGGGCATCGGGTTGTGGGAGGCCGAGAGCACCACACCCAGATCGACGCCGATGTGGGCCGTCAGGTAGGCGACCGCCGGCGTCGGCAGGACGCCCACGTCGATCACGTCGACGCCGGCCGAGGCCAACCCGGCCCCCACGGCCGCCGAGAGGAACTCCCCCGAGGCCCGCGAGTCACGTCCGAGGACCGCACGCGGCCGATGCCCGACGAAGGCCCCCCGACTGCCCAGGACCCGCGCCGCAGCGACGGACAGGTCGAGCGCGAGCTCAGCGGTCACGTGTCGATTGGCCAGCCCACGCACGCCGTCGGTACCAAATAGTGCACCCATTCACTGGCTCCTTCGTCCTTGAGCACCGTACTCGCCGGCGCCACACACACACCGATGGCCCCGTCGGTCCATGTCGGACCAGCGGGGCCACCCGGCGGATTCTTGCTGATCAGCGCTTGGAGTACTGCGGCGCCTTGCGTGCCTTCTTCAGACCGGCCTTCTTGCGCTCGACCACACGGGCGTCGCGGGTCAGGAAGCCGGCCTTCTTGAGCGCGGCGCGGTTGTGCTCGGCGTCGATCGCGTTGAGCGCGCGGGCGATGCCGAGGCGCAGGGCGCCGGCCTGGCCGGACATGCCACCGCCGTTGATGCGCGCGATGACGTCGAAGCGACCCTCGACGTCCACGAGCTTGAGCGGGGAGTTCACCAGCTGCTGGTGAACCTTGTTCGGGAAGTAGTCCTCAAGGGCTCGGCCGTTGACAGTCCACTGACCGGTGCCGGGGACGAGCCGCACCCGTGCGACCGCCTCCTTGCGACGGCCGAGGGCCTGGGCCGGGGCCGTCAGCGACTGGCCGCGGCCGGCCGGTGCAGAGGTCTCGGAGGTGTAGCTGGACGGAGTCTCGTCGTCGATGTCGACCGTGGTCTGGGCCACTGGGTTCCTCGTGTTCTCGTCGTTCGTCGCGCCGGCGCTCACGCCTGCTGCGCGACCTGCGTCAGCTCGAAGGGCGTGGGCCGCTGGGCGGTGTGCGGGTGCTCGGGGCCGGCATAGACCTTGAGCTTGCTCAGCTGAGCCCGCCCCAGGGTGGTCTTCGGCAGCATGCCGGCGACCGCCTTCTCGATCACCCGGGTGGGGTGCTTGTCGATGAGCTCACCGATCGGGGTCGCGCGCAGACCGCCCGGGTATCCCGAGTGGCGGTACGCGAGCTTGGTGTCCCGCTTGGTTCCGGTGAGTGCGATCTTCTCCGCGTTGACGATGATGACGAAGTCACCGGTGTCGACGTGGCGGGCGAAGCTCGCCTTGTGCTTGCCACGCAGCAGCGTGGCGACCTGGCTGGCAAGCCGGCCCAGGACGACATCGGTCGCGTCGATGACGTACCAGTTCCGCTCGACCTCGCCGGGCTTCGGGGTGTACGTGCGCAC
>JAHIJU010000095.1 GCA_018898235.1 Actinomycetota bacterium
GCGTTGATCGAGGCGATGGCGTGCACCGAGGTGCACACCCCGCAGATGCGCTGCACGAACGCCCAGGCGTCGCGGGGGTCGCGGCCGGCGACGATGGTCTCGATGCCGCGGAACTGGGTGGTCTCGCTCCACGCCTTGGTGATGGCCGACCCGGTGGTCTCCAGCTCGATGCGCAGGTGGCCCTCGATACGGGTGAGGGGGTCGATGACGACGCGCTCGGTCATGAGCTACTCCGCCTTTCCGGGCTCGTCGGTGGTCTGCGGTGCAGCGTCCTGGGCCTCGTCGGCGGCCCGGGGCGCGGGGTCGGGGCGACGGCTGGACGGTGTGGGTAGCCACACGGTGGAGTCGCCGAACGCGCGCAACGGGGTGTCGACCTGGGTCCTGGTGGCCGACGCGCGACGGGCGGCCGTGACCCCGGCGTGCAGGCCGACCCCCGCGACGGTCGCGCCGACCAGGCCCCAGCCCACCTCCTGGGCGGTGGCCTCGATGCCGAACCCGGTGACGTCGGGCAGCGTCTGGTAGAAGGGCGTGAACCGGTCGAAGAAGTCCTTCTCGGTGCACCCGATGCACGGGTGACCGGCGCCGATGGGCCAGCTGGTGTGCAGGTTCCACTGGATGATCGGGCAGGCGCTGAAGGTGCTCGGGCCCTTGCAGCCCATCTCGTACAGGCACCAGCCGTTGCGCGCACCCGCATCGTCGAAGGTCCGCACGAACTCACCGGCGTCGAAGTGGGCCCGGCGCGGGCAGGAGTCGTGGATCCGCTGGTCGTAGGCGAACAGCGGGCGGCCCTCGGCGTCGGTCTTCGGCAGGTCGCCGTGGGTGAGGATGTAGGCGACGGTGGCCGTGATGACCTCGCCGATCGGCGGGCAGCCGGAGACGTTCACGACGGGCTTGTCCGTGATGATCTGGTCGACGCCGACGGCGCCGGTGGGGTTCGGCTTGGAGGCCTGGACCGAGCCCCAGACCGCGCAGGCGCCGACCGCCAGGATCGCGGTGGCGTTCGCGGCCGATTCGCGCAGCACCTGCTCGGCGGACTTGCCGCCGATCGTGCAGTAGGCACCGTTCGCCCCACGCGGGATCGAGCCGTTCACGACCAGGATGTGGGGTTCGGCGTTGGTGTCGTCGAGGGCCTTGTTCGCCGCGGCGCCGGAGGCTGCCATCACGAGCTCGTTGTAGTTGACCGACAGCAGGTTGAGGATGACGTCCTCGACCGTGGTGCCGCCCGAGCGCAGGGTGCTCTCCATGCAGCCGGTGCACTCCTGGAGCTGGAGCCACACGACGTTGGGCTTGGTGAGTGCGCTCAGCTTGTCCGCGATCTGCTCGGCGGTGGGCGCCGCATAGGCGGGGTCCGTGGCGTGCGCACCGAGCGCGAACACCGCGGCCAGGCCGCCGCAGAACTTCAGGAAGTCCCGTCTCTTCACCCCCGCCCGGGTGAGGTTCTCCCCGAGAGTCGGCTCCTGCCACCCGTTCGGCTCATAGGACATCAGTAGAGACCCTCCTTTGGCTCTCCGGCGCCGCCGGGCCGTGGACCGCGTCGCTGCGTCACGGGTATTGAGACCTACGCCGCCGCGCAGCCTAGCGGCGGAGTCGGGACCTTCGGGCCAAGTCTGGGCGCTGACATCAGCAGGCTGACCAGGACTTTCGTCCTACCCTGACCGTGCAGAGCGTTGAAGGCTGCACACCGGGTCGGTAGCGCGGCCCGGCTCGGGCGCTGTGAAACACTGGCTGGCCTCCGAGGCTCGTCGGACGGGCCCACGCAACGGTGCGTCTGAGGGAAGGATCGGTCGGGGTGCACGAGGTGTCGCTGTGTCGCCAGCTGGCCGCCGCGGTCACGCGGGCGACCGGTGGCCGACCGGTCGAGACCGTCTACCTGCGCGTCGGCGAGCTGCGGCAGGTGGTCCCCGAGGCCCTGGAGTACGCCTGGACGTTCGTCGTGCGGGGCACCCCGTTGTCCGGGTCGGTGCTGGAGCTCGACCATGTCCCCGCCGTGCTGGTCTGCGACGACTGCACGGTGAGCACCCGGCTCGGACCCGAGCTGGGCTTTCGCTGCCCGGCGTGCGGATCGGCCCGCACACACCTGACGAGCGGCGAGGAGTTCGTCCTCACCGCCGTCGACGTCCACGACGAGACGCCGTCCGGCCCTTCGGGGCCGCTCGGCGACGACGCACAGAGAGGAATCCCCCATGGGGCGCTTTCACCGTCATGACGACGGCACCGTCCACGCCCATGAGCACGACGGGACCGAGCACACGCACGACGAGCACGACGGGCACGTGCACCCCCACGACGAGGTCCCGGACCGCGATCCGGCCGAGCTCGCCGAGCTCATCGGCGACCACTCGGGCTACGTCACGGGCCGCGAGCGCATCGAGATCCTCGAGGACATCTACGCCGAGAACGACCGGCTCGCGGCCGCCAACCGCGCCGCGCTGGACGCCGCCGGGGTGCACGCGATCAACCTCATGAGCTCACCCGGCTCCGGCAAGACGACGCTGCTGGCGCGCACCCTGGCGGCGCTGCAGGGCACGGTGCGGGTCGGCGTCGTCGAGGGCGACATCGAGACCCCGCTGGACGCCGAGCGGCTGGGCGGGCTCGGTGCCCAGATCTCGCTGCTCAACACCGGGAACGGGTTCGGCGGCGAGTGCCACCTGGACGCCCCGATGGTCGCCCGCGCCCTGCGTGGCCTCGACCTGGACACCCTCGACCTGCTGCTCATCGAGAACGTCGGCAACCTGGTGTGCCCCGCGGAGTTCGAGGTCGGCGAGCACCGCAAGGCGATGGTGTACTCGATCACCGAGGGCGAGGACAAACCGCTCAAGTACCCGGTGATGTTCCGCTCGGTCGGCGCCGTCGTGGTCAACAAGATGGACCTGGCGCCCTACCTGGACTTCGACATGGACCTGTTCCGCGCGAACCTGACGGCCGTGAACCCGCAGGCCACGGTCATCGAGATGTCGGCCCGCACCGGCGACGGCGTGCAGGCGTGGCTGGACTGGGTCGGGCGGCCCGAGCAGGGCTGACCGTCGGCCGCCGCGCGGCTGGCGGCCGTCGGGCGGCGCGCCTTCTACGAACGTCTGGGCTTCGTGGCGCGCCCCGACGACGCACCCGGGATGGGCCTGGTCCGCAACTCGTGACGCAGGATGCTCCAGCCGGGCACCCCGGCGGCCGATACCCAGGGTGTGCAGGCAGTGCTCACCGTCCGGCGATGGCGGCGCTACGGCGCCGACCGGTTGTACGTCGTCGCGCCCACGGGCGAGCCGATGGGCTCGGTCGACCTGACCAGCGGCCGGGTCGACGTGCTCGATGTGGACGATGAGGACACCGTGCGCCGGGCCGCCCAGGAGTACCTGAGGGCCGATGTCCCCGAGCTCGCAGTCCCGCGCCAGCGTGGCGCCCCGGACGGTCTGAGCCCGGCCGATGAGCAGCTGCTGGCCGCGTGGTTGAGCGAGGTCGGCAGCGCCACCCCGCCGCGTACCCGGCGGGAGTGGACCACCCGGGCCCGGCTGGACCGACTGGCGGACACCGGGTGGACGGTGCTGCACGACGTGCGGATCGGGTTGCAGGGATCGACCTGCGAGCACGTCGCGATCGGCCCGCCCGGTGCGTTCACCGTCGCCGAGCTCGGCCGGTCGGAGCAGGTGGTGCGCCAGGACGGTGGTGCGCTCATGATCGAGGGGGAGCCCACGAGCGTGCTGCGGGACGCCGAGCTGGCCGCCCGGCGGGTCCAGTGGCTGCTGCGTGACGCCGGGAGCATCCAGGTGGACGTGCGGGCGGTGGTCGGGGTCGGTCGGCTCGACCCGCAGTCCCGTCCCCGGCCCGGCGCGGCGCTCGTCGTGCCCCGCGGTGAGCTGCCGGGCATGCTGCACGCCCTTCCGGCCGTGCTGTCCTCGGCCGAGGTGGCCGTAGTGGCGCGGGTCGCGCAGCGGGCCACGACGTGGCTGCCGCCGATGCGCCGGCTGCCGGGCTGAGCGCGGCCCTGCCGCGTCGGGGATGATCGTCCGGTGAGCTCGACGGGTGATGGACGGAGCAGGCCGCGGCGGCCGGCGTCGCTGGACGCCGCGGCGGCCGACCGGCTCCCCGGTGCGGGGGACCCGGCGCAGCTCGTCGAGCTCGCCCACACGACCGCGCAGATGCTGGTCCACCGCGGGCGTTCCTCGGACGACCCCGCCGTGCTCGCCCGGCTGATCGCCCTCGTCGAGGACGAGGGGTTGTCGACCGTCGCGGCGCTGTGGTCGTCGAGCCCGTCGGACACCCTGCCGGGCGCCCTCTGGCGGCTGTACGCGCTGCGGACCTGGGTGCGGTCGGACCCCGAGCTCGTCGCCGACCGCTACCGGCAGGGGGTGGCCGCCGCGCCCGTGCACGACGTGGTGGCCGGGGTCCCCTCACCTCCCGGCGCGCAGGACGTGGTCACGCTGGTCGACGCCGTCCTGACCGGCCTGTACCGACGTGACCTCGACGTGGCGCTGGACCGCGCCGCCGCGTTCTGCCGGGTGGTGGCGACCGGGACGGCGTTCGACGCCGACCACCTGGACGTGGCCGACCCGCACGGCGCCGCACGCACCACCACCGGGGCCGCGTCGTTGCAGCGCACCGCCGAGGAGCTCGCCTCCGCCGCGCGGCTGTGGCGCCTGGGCAGGCTCGACTGAGATCGGTGCCCGCGTGCGGGTGACGCCGCCGGGACCTGCGGGGCACCGCGGGGCCGGCCCACGTACGATGTCCCGGACGCCGGGTCGCGGTAGCCCCGGGCTCCATTGACAGCCGCTTCGAGCGGCCCCGCGCCGAGAGGCGCTCCCGGCCCGGCGTCACCCTCCGGGTGTCGATCAGGTGACCGGACGGTTATGCCCAGGGGTCGCGGTGTCCTAGCCTTGGCGCGTGCCCGACACCCCCTGTGGAGCTTGACGTGCGCTTTCGCCTCACTCCGCGTGATACCACCTTCTTCGATCTGTTCGCCGCCTCGGCCCAGCACCTGGTCA
>JAHIJU010000096.1 GCA_018898235.1 Actinomycetota bacterium
CCCCCCGCAACCTGTTCGGCTTCAAGGACGGCACCGACAACCTCAAGGCCGAGAGCCCCGATCTGCTGGACCAGCACGTGTGGGTGCCCGCGAGCGCCGCCGCGGCCGACGCCGCCACGGGCGTCGACTCCGCCTGGCTGACCGGCGGCAGCTACCTGGTGGCACGCCGCATCCGGATGACCGTCGAGACCTGGGACCGGTCCTCGCTGCGTGAGCAGGAGAAGGTCATCGGCCGGGACAAACGTGAGGGGGCACCGCTGTCCGGCGGCACGGAGTTCACGGCCCCCGACTTCTCGGCCCCCGCGAACGACGGCACCACGCTGGTCAACCCGCACTCGCACATGGCCCTGGGGCACCCGGACCAGAACGGCGGCCGGCACATGCTGCGCCGGGGCTACAACTTCACCGACGGCAACGACCCGCTCGGCCGGCTCGACGCGGGGCTGTTCTTCATCGCCTTCGTCACCGATCCGCGCACCCACTACGTGCCGATGCAGACCGCGATGGCCCGCGACGACCTGCTCTCGGAGTACCTGATGCACACGGGTTCAGGACTGTGGGCGGTGCCGCCGGGCATCACGGACCTGCCGACCGGGCCCGACGGGACCCCCAGGCTCACCGCCGACGGGCCGTACATCGGGCAGACGCTGCTCACCTGACCGACGGCCGCGGGGGCCTCAGTCGTCCTCGCGCCGGTGCAGCATCCGGGCGACCTCGGCCACCGTGCCGGACATCGACGGATAGACCGTCGAGGCCTCCGACAGGTGGTCGACCGTGAGCCCGTGGGTCACCGCGAGGGTCAACGGGTAGATCGCCTCCGACGCGCGCGGCCCGACCACCACGGCACCGAGCACGACCCCGCTGGTGGTGTGCGTGAAGATCTTGACGAACCCGTCGCGCACCCCGAGCATCTTGGCGCGCGGGTTGCGGGTCAACGGCAGCATGCTCTTGGAGTACGACCGGCCGCGGGCCTTCAGCTCGGACTCGCTCTGGCCGACCGTCGCGATCTCGGGGTTGGTGAAGATGTTGGCGGCCACCCCCTTGATCGACAACGGGTGCACGGCGTCGCCCAGCGCATGCGACATGGCGATGCGGCCCTGCTGGGCGGCCACCGACGCGAGCGGGAACACGCCGGTGCAGTCCCCGGCCGCGTAGATCCCCGCCACCGAGGTGCGGGACACCTTGTCGACCTTGACATGGCCGGACCTGCTGAGCTTCACGCCCGCCTCGGCAAGCCCCAGATCGGCCGTTGTCGGCTCCGACCCCACCGCCATGAGCACGTGGGACCCCACCACGGTCCGCCCGTCGGCCAGCTCGACGACCACCCCGTCAGCCGTCCGCCGGGCACCGACCGCGCGGCAGCGGGACATGACGGTCATCCCGCGCGAGGTGAAGACCTCCTCGATGAGGGCCGCGGCATCGCCGTCCTGACCGGGCAGCACCTGGTCCCGGCTCGACACCAGCACGACATCGGAACCGAGCGCCGAGTACGCACCCGCGAACTCGGCACCGGTGACCCCCGAGCCGACGACGATCAACCGCTCCGGCAGCTGCGCCAACCCGTAGAGCTGGGTCCAGGTCACGATCCGCTCACCGTCGGGCACGGCGGTCGCCAGCACGCGTGGCGTCGCCCCGGTGGCGACGAGCACGACATCGGCGTCCAGCACCCGCTCCGGCCCGCCGCCCGACGGCCGCACCACCACCTGGTGCGGCCCGGCCAGCAGCCCCGAACCCGCCACGATCTGCACGCCCTCGCGCCGCAGCCGGCTGCCGATGTCCGCCGACTGGGCCGCGGCGAGCGCCTGGACCCGGGTGTTGACCGCTCCCAGATCGACCTGGTGACGAACCCCGGCGGTGCCGCCGACCAGCCGGATGCCCAGATCGGGGGCCCGGTCGACGATGGTCATCCACTCCGCCGTCGCGATCAGCGACTTGCTCGGCACGACGTCCGACAGCACCGCCGAGCCGCCGAGCCCGGTGCGCTCCACGAGGGTGACCTGGGCCCCGAGCCGGCGGCCGACCAGCGCCGCCTCGTACCCGCCCGGCCCGCCCCCGACGATGACCACCCGTGGACCCTCGACCTCGTCGCTCGTCACACCGACATCCTCCCAGCCCCGACTAGCCTGAGGCCCCATGGACCTCGACGACCTCGCCACAGACCCCTTCGACGTCGCCGCGCAGGCGGCCCGCGTGATCGCCGAGGCCACCGGGGTCGCCCGCCACGACGTGGCGCTCGTCCTCGGCTCGGGCTGGGGCGGTGCCGCGGACCTCATCGGCGAGACGGTCGCCGAGATCCCCAGCCACGAGGTGCCGGGGTTCACCCGACCCGCCGTCGTCGGCCACGTCGGATCCATCCGCTCGATCCGGCTCACCGGCGCGCCCGGGGCCGAACCGCGCCACGCCCTGGTCCTCGGATCGCGCACCCACCTGTACGAGGGTCTGGGGGTGCGCCGCGTGGTGCACGGGGTGCGCACCGCCGCGGCCGCCGGCGCCCGCACGGTGGTGCTCACCAACGGCTGCGGCGGGCTCGACCCCGCCTGGGCACCCGGGACACCCGTGCTGATCAGCGACCACATCAACTTCACGGCGACCTCACCGCTCGAAGGCGCGACGTTCGTCGACCTCACCGACCTGTACTCCGCACGGCTGCGGGCACTGGCGCACGAGGTCGACCCGGGGCTGCCCGAGGGCGTGTACGTCCAGTTCCGCGGCCCGCACTACGAGACGCCGGCCGAGGTCGCCATGGCCGGCCGGATGGGCGGGCACCTGGTCGGCATGTCGACCACGCTCGAGGCGATCGCCGCCCGGCACGCAGGTCTGGAGGTGCTCGGGATCTCCCTGGTCACCAACGCCGCCGCCGGGGTGAGCGACCAGCCGCTGTCGCACGCCGAGGTGCTCGAGGCCGGTGCCGCCGCCGGGCCGCGGATCAGCGCGCTGCTGGCCTCGATCATCGGACGCCTGTAACCGGTCTGCTCATCTGGGAGGCTGCACGGCGCCCCGCTAGGTTGGTCCGGTGCATGCCGACGACGCCCTCGCCCTGCAGGTCCGCTCGTGGATCAGCGACGACCCCGACCCCGCCACGGCCCGTGAGCTGACCGATCTGCTCACCGCGGCCGTGGACGGTGACGCCTCGGCCGAGGCCGACCTCGCCGACAGGTTCACCGAGCTGCTCCAGTTCGGCACGGCGGGGCTGCGCGGTGCACTCGGCGGCGGCCCGCACCGGATGAACCGCGCCGTCGTGATCCGGGCCGCGGCCGGGCTCGCGGCCTACCTGTCGGGTGAGCTCGACGGGGTGAGCCCGGCCCCGCGCGTGGTCATCGGCTACGACGCACGGCACAACTCCCACGCCTTCGCGCTCGACTCCGCGGCCGTGCTCACCGCCGTCGGGATCGAGGCGCTGCTGCTGCCCTCCCCGCTGCCGACCCCGGTCCTGGCGTTCGCGGTGCGCCACCTGCACGCCGACGCCGGGATCATGGTGACCGCCTCGCACAACCCGGCGGCCGACAACGGGTACAAGGTGTACCTGGGCGGCCGGGTCGTCGACGACTGGGGCCAGGGCGCCCAGATCGTCCCGCCGTACGACGCGGCCATCGCCCACGAGATCGCCCGGGTCACCTCCGTCGCGTCGGTCCCCCGGGCCGATGCGGGCTGGACGGTGCTCGGCCCCCAGGTGCTCGAGGCCTACGAGGCCGCAGCCGCGCCACCCGTCCCACCGTCCGCCGCGGACGGGGTGCGGATCGTGCTCACCGCGATGCACGGGGTGGGCGCCCAGGTCGCGGTCCGGGTCCTGCGGGCCGCCGGGTTCACCGATCTGCACCTGGTCGCCGAGCAGGCCGAGCCGGATCCGGACTTCCCCACCGTCGCATTCCCCAACCCCGAGGAGCCGGGCGCCCTCGACCTGGCGTTCGCGCTGGCCGAGCGCGTGCGGGCGGACCTCGTGATCGCGCTCGACCCGGACGCCGACCGCTGCGCCCTGGCGGTGCACGATGCACGCAGCGGCGGGTGGCGACGGCTGCACGGCGACGAGACCGGGGCGCTGCTCGGCGCGGCCGCCGCGTCGGCAGTCCGGCCGCCGAGCGCCACCGACGGTCCACCGCCCGCGCTGGCCTGCTCGATCGTGTCCTCGCGCCTGCTGTCCCGGATCGCCGCGGACGCCGGGCTCGGGTTCGCCACCACCCTCACCGGGTTCAAGTGGATCGCCCGCACACCCGGTCTCGTCTTCGGCTACGAGGAGGCGCTCGGCTACTGCACCGACCCGGCCCACGTGCGGGACAAGGACGGCATCAGCGCAGGCGTCCGGGCCGCCGGGCTCGCCGCCGCCGCCAAGGCCGCCGGGCGCACCCTCATCGACGGTCTGGACGACCTCGCCCGGGCCCACGGTCTGCACCTCACCGACCAGGTCGCCGCACGGTTCGCCGACGTGAGCCTCATCCCCGCCCTGGTCGACGGGTTGCGGACGGCCCCGCCGACCAGTCTCGGCGGCTCGCCGGTCACCGCCGTCGTCGACCTGGCCGCCGGCACCGACGACGACCGTGGCGGTCTGCCGCCCACCGAGGGCATCCGGCTGCTGGCCGCCGACGAGACCCGCGTCGTCGTCCGCCCGTCCGGGACCGAGCCGAAGATCAAGTGCTACCTGGAGGTCGTCATCCCGCTCGATCCGGCCGCGAGCGACGCCGAGGTGACGGCCGTCCGCCACCTCGCCCGCGCCCGACTGGACGCCGTGGCCGCCGACATCCGCGCTGCGCTGGGCCTGGACGCCCCGGTCTGACGGGTTCGCGTGCGCGGAGCGGTCCGCGAACCGCTACGCGTACGAGGCGTGCACCCGGCGCTCGACGCCGTCGAGCACCACGGTGCCGCCGTGGGGCACGATCCACTGCGGACGAGTGTGGCCGAACGGCGCCCCGACGCAGACCACCGCATCGGGGTTGTAGTGCATCACCGTCGCGATGACGACATCACGCTGGGCCGCCCGACGTACAGCCCGCTGCGCCGCATCGGGGCGATCGTCGCGGTCGCTCACCGGGGGCCGGGCGACCAGCACCCCGGCGACCTCGGCGAGCAGCCCCCGCTCGCCCATCGAGCGCAGCACCCAACCGACCTGCTCGGCCGACGGCATGAGCTCCGAGGTCTCCACGAGCAGCACAGCGCCGCGCAGCACCTCGCTCGGCAACGGGAAGCGGTCGGCCGCGAGCACCCAGTCGAGCACCTCGAGGCAGCCGCCCCAGGTCGGCCCTA
>JAHIJU010000097.1 GCA_018898235.1 Actinomycetota bacterium
GCTCAAGGAGATCCAGGCCCGGCTCGGCTTCCTGCTCGACGTCGGTCTGGACTACCTCGCGCTCATGCGGCCGGCCGCGACACTGTCCGGGGGTGAGGCGCAGCGCATCAGGTTGGCCACCCAGATCGGTTCGGGTCTGGTCGGTGTGCTGTACGTCCTCGACGAACCGTCCATCGGGCTGCACCAGCGCGACAACCGCCGACTCATCGACACCCTGACCAGGCTGCGCGACCTCGGCAACTCGCTCATCGTGGTCGAGCACGACGAGGACACCATCCGGACCGCGGACTGGATCGTCGACATCGGACCGGGGGCGGGGGAGCACGGCGGTCGGGTCATCCACTCCGGTGACCTGGCGGGGCTGCTCGCGAGCAAGGAGTCGGTGACCGGCGCCTACCTGTCGGGACGCCGGTCGATCCCGATGCCGTCGACGCGTCGGCCCGTCGACCCCGCACGTCAGATCGCGGTGATCGGGGCGCGGGAGCACAACCTGCGGGGCATCGACGTCTCCTTCCCGCTCGGGGTGCTGACGGCTGTCACCGGCGTGTCCGGATCGGGGAAGTCGACCCTGGTGAACTCGGTGCTCTACACGGTGCTCGCCAACGAGCTCAACGGTGCGCGCAGGGTCGCAGGGCGGCACCGTCGGGTCACCGGGCTCGAGAACCTCGACAAGGTGGTGCACGTCGACCAGGGGCCGATCGGGCGCACACCACGGTCGAACCCGGCGACGTACACCGGGGTGTGGGACCGCGTGCGCAAGCTCTTCGCGGAGACCACCGAGGCCAAGGTGCGGGGGTACGCGGCGGGCCGGTTCTCGTTCAACGTCAAGGGCGGGCGCTGTGACGCGTGCTCCGGCGACGGGACGCTCAAGATCGAGATGAACTTCCTGCCGGACGTCTACGTCCCGTGCGAGGTGTGCCACGGGGCGCGGTACAACCGCGAGACCCTCGAGGTGCACTTCAAGGGCAAGACGGTGGCCGATGTCCTGGCGATGCCGATCGAGGAGGCGGCGGAGTTCTTCGCCGCGGTCCCGGCCATCGCCCGCCACCTCAACACGCTCGTGGACGTCGGCCTCGGGTACGTGCGGCTCGGCCAACCGGCGACCACGCTGTCGGGCGGTGAGGCGCAGCGGGTCAAGCTGGCCGCCGAGCTGCAGCGCCGGTCGACGGGGCGCACGGTCTACGTGCTCGATGAGCCGACCACCGGGCTGCACTTCGAGGACATCCGCAAGCTGCTTGAGGTGCTTCAGTCGCTGGTCGACAAGGGCAACACGGTCATCGTCATCGAGCACAACCTCGACGTGATCAAGAACGCCGACTGGGTGATCGACATGGGGCCGGAGGGTGGATCCGGCGGTGGGCTCGTGGTGGCCGAGGGCACGCCCGAACAGGTCGCCGCGGTCCCCGCCAGCCACACCGGGAGGTTCCTCGGGGAGCTGCTCGGACGCGGAGCCGCAGATCAGCAGGTGAAGGCCTCCGCCTGACGGGAGCTCGACCTGGGGGGTATGGCGGGAACCGGCGGTCGCTGGACCGGGCCGGGCGTAGCCGGACCGGGCCCGGCGTGGGAACCGCGGCCGATCAGCGCACGACCACCGGCGTGGGTCGGACGTCGACCGGGAAGTTCACCGACCGTGCGATGAAGCAGTGCTCGTGGGCGCGCTCGTGCAGACCCGCGAGCAGCTCGTCGGTGATCGGACCGCCGGCGGTCGTGGTGGCCGAGGCGAGGGTGACCTGGGGGCGCAGCACCACATCGCGGAACTGCCCGTGGCCGGCGGCCTCGATCCGCATCGTGCCGGACGCCCGGTCGGTGTAGTCCACGACGACGACCCCCGCCTCGGCCGCCAGGTGCAGGAGCCACAGCATGTGGCACTGGGCGAGCGCGCCGACGAGCAGGTCCTCCGGTGACCACCGGGTCGGATCGCCGCGGAAGGCCGGGTCGGAGGTGCCGGGGAGCGGGGGCCGGTCGGTGGCCCGGAGCTCGTGGTCGCGGCCGTACGAGGTGTAGCTGACCGTCCCGACGTCCCGGGCACCGAGCCACACGAGATCGACGTCGTAGGTGTGCAGCGCCGGCATGGCCCCACGGTAGCTGTCGGTGACCGGACCGGCCGGTCGAGGCGAACGGCGGTGCCCCCGCGCAGCGTGCGCACCGGCGCTTGGCGGTCCGTCGCCGGCACTGTCGGTCATGCGAACTAGGCTCGCCGCCATGGCCGACCCCGCCTCCTACCGTCCGGCACCGGGTGAGATCCCTGATTCGCCGGGGGTCTACCGGTTCTCCGACGAGCACGGCCGGGTCATCTACGTCGGCAAGGCGAAGAGCCTGCGCAGCAGGCTGTCCAGCTACTTCCAGGACATCACCGGCCTGCACCCCCGCACCCGCCAGATGGTCACGACGGCGGCGAGCGTGCAGTGGACGGTGGTCGGCACCGAGGTCGAGGCGCTCGCCCTGGAGTACTCCTGGATCAAGGAGTTCGACCCGCGCTTCAACGTCAAGTACCGCGACGACAAGTCGTACCCCTATCTGGCGGTCACGATGGCGGACGCGGTGCCCCGGGTGCAGGTGATGCGGGGCGCCAAGCGTCCGGGCACGCGGTACTTCGGCCCCTACGCCCATGCCTGGGCGATACGCGAGACCGTCGACCTGCTGCTACGGGTCTTCCCCGTGCGTACCTGCTCGGCGGGGGTCTACCGACGCTCGCAGCAGCAGGGACGTCCCTGCCTGCTGGGGTACATCGACAAGTGCTCGGCGCCGTGCGTCGGGCGGATCTCGCCCGAGGACCACCACCGACTGGCCGAGGACTTCTGCACGTTCATGGCGGGGGACGCCGGGAGGTTCACGCGCCGGCTGACCGCGGCGATGCGGTCCGCGGCCGCCGCGCAGGACTACGAGCGGGCCGCCCGGCTGCGTGACGACATCGCGACCCTGGAACGGGCGACCGAGCGCAATGCCGTCGTTCTCAAGGACGGCACGGACGCCGATGTCTTCGCCCTGGCCGGCGATGAGCTGGAAGCCGCCGTGCAGGTGTTCCACGTGCGGGATGGGCGCATCCGCGGTCAGCGGGGGTGGGTCGTCGAGCGGGTGGAGGACGTGACCGACGCCGAGCTGGTGGAGCGACTGCTCACCCAGGTCTACGGGTCCGTCGACTCCTCGGGCGACGGCTCGGCCGTGCCGCGGGAGGTGCTGGTCCCGGTGCTCCCGCCCGAACCGGAGGAGATGGAGGCCTGGCTCGCCGGTCTGCGCGGGCACCGGGTCTCGGTCAAGGTCCCGCAGCGTGGCGAGAAGCACGAGCTCGCGCAGACCGTGGCGCGCAACGCCGAGCACGCGTTGTCCCTGCACCGCACCCGCAGGGCCGGTGACCTGACGACCCGCAGCCAGGCGCTGCAGGAGATCCAGGAGGCGCTCGACCTGGACAGCGCGCCGCTGCGCATCGAGTGCTACGACGTCTCGCACAACCAGGGGACGTACCAGGCGGCGTCGATGGTGGTCTTCGAGGACGGGTTGCCGCGCAAGGCCGAGTACCGGGTCTTCACGGTCCGCGGGCCGGAGGGTGACGGCGCAGTCGATGACACCGCTGCCATGCGCGAGGTGATCGGTCGCCGCTTCCGGCGGTATCTCGCGGATCGCGACGCCGCCGGGGATCTCGAGCTCGCGGACGCCGGGGACGAGCAGCCGGGTCGTTCGCGTAGCGGCCCGGTCGACGAGGCGACCGGGCGTCCCCGACGGTTCGCCTACCCGCCGAACCTGGTCGTGGTCGACGGTGGCCCGCCGCAGGTGGCGGCCGCTGCCGCCGCGATGGCCGAGCTCGGCATCGACGACGTCGCGCTGTGCGGCCTCGCCAAGCGGCTCGAGGAGGTCTGGCTGCCGGGGGAGGCGTACCCCGTGATCCTGCCGCGCAGCTCCCAGGGCCTCTACCTGTTGCAGCGGGTCCGGGATGAGGCCCACAGGTTCGCGATCACTGCTCATCGTCGGCGGCGGAGCAAGGGGATGACGGTGTCGGCGCTCGACCAGGTGCCGGGTCTCGGTCCGAGCCGGCAGGCCGCCCTGCTCGCCGCCTTCGACTCGGTGCGCAAGCTGCGCGAGGCGACCCTCGAGGAGGTGGCCGCGATCCCCGGGTTCGGTCCGACGACGGCCGCTGCGGTGCTGCGGGCCCTCACCGGGGACGACCCGCCACCCGACACGTCCCACGGCGGGCCTGACGTGCCGTCGGATGCACCGGCCGGCCAACCTGGCAGGATCGAGGCATGACCCACGAGCCGTCGCCCATCACGGTCCCGGCGGGGATCCCGGCACTGGAAGCCGCCACCGGGGCGCCGCGGCCGTCCCTTCCGCGCGTCATGCTCATCACCGGCATGTCGGGCGCCGGCAGGTCCCGTGCCGCCGCGGTGCTCGAGGACCTCGGCTGGTACGTGGTGGACAACCTTCCGGTCCAGATGCTCGAGCCGCTGGTCGGCATGATGACCTCGGGGACCGCGGCCCAGGGCGCGCAGCGGCTGGGTGCCGTCGTCGATGTGCGTGGCCGCGACTTCGCGGATCTCGCGAGCGTCCTGGACCAGCTGCGCCGCCAGGGTGTCGAGCTGCGCATCCTGTTCCTCGACGCCTCCGACGAGGTGCTGGTGCGACGGTACGAGCAGGTCCGCCGCCCCCACCCGCTGCAGGCGGGACGCACGGTGCTGGACGGCATCACGAGCGAGCGCGCACTGCTGGCCGATGTCCGGGAGCGGGCCGACTGGGTGATCGACAGCTCGGCCACCACGGTGCACGATCTGGCCCGTCAGGTGCGCGCCGCGGTCGCCGAGCCGGGTGAGGACGACGTCCAGGTCTCGTTGCTGTCCTTCGGGTTCAAGTACGGGCTGCCGCTCGACGCGGATCATGTGGTGGACGTCCGCTTCCTCGCGAACCCGTACTGGATCACCGAGCTGCGGCACCTGACGGGTCGCGACGCCCCGGTGCGTGACTACGTCCTGGGCCAGCCGGGTGCGCTCACCTTCATCGACCGGTACGTCTCCGCGCTCGAACCGGTGCTGGACGGGTACCGGCGGGAGGAGAAGTACTTCGTGACCATCGCGGTCGGCTGTACCGGGGGCAAGCACCGTTCGGTGGCGATCAGCGAGGCCATCGCCGTGAAGCTGCGAGAGAGCGGTTGCCGGGTGTCCGTGCAGGCCCGGGATCTCGGCAAGGAGTGACATCGGTGGGTGAACCGCTCCGGCCGCGACGAGGCGGCGGGCACGGTCCGGCGGTGGTGGCCCTCGGCGGCGGCCACGGTCTGTCGGCGACGTTGTCGGCCCTGCGACATCTCACGGACGCGATCACGGCCGTCGTCACGGTGGCGGACGACGGTGGTTCCTCGGGCCGGCTGCGCGATGAGCTCGACGTCCTCCCGCCGGGCGACCTGCGGATGGCGATGGCTGCCCTGTGCGACGACAGCGGTCCTGGCCGGACCTGGCGCACGCTGCTCCAGCACCGGTTCTCCTCGCTCGGGCCGCTGGACCAGCACGCACTGGGCAACCTGCTCATCGCCGGGGTGTGGGAGATCGTCGATGACCCGGTCGCGGGGCTGGACCTGCTCGGCGGTCTGCTCGGTGCCCGGGG
This sequence comes from Actinomycetota bacterium, assembly GCA_018898235.1. Taxonomy (GTDB): domain Bacteria; phylum Actinomycetota; class Actinomycetes; order Actinomycetales; family Cellulomonadaceae; genus Cellulomonas. The sequence goes on from JAHIJU010000097.1 coordinate 5,587, forward strand.
CCGGGTGCTGCCGATGTGCCCCGTGCCGCTGCAGATCGAGGCGGATGTCCGGCGGCCGGACGGCGGCCTGGAGATCGTGGTCGGACAGAGCTCGGTGGCCCGGACGGCCGACCCGATCGAACGGGTGCGGCTGCTCCCGGCTGCGCCGCCGGCCTGCGACCAGGCGGTGGCGGCCGTCCGCGCGGCCGATGTCGTGGTCCTGGGGCCCGGCTCCTGGTACACCTCGGTGCTGCCGCACCTGCTCGTCCCGGATCTGGCCCTGGCGCTGCAGACGACGACGGCCCGCTCGATCGTGGTGCTGAACATCGAGCCGGAGGAGGCAGGGGAGACGGCGGGTATGCGCGCCTACGAGCACCTGGAGGTGCTTCGTGAGCACGCGCCCGCCCTGTTCGTCGAGGCGGTGGTGGCCGATCCGAGCTCGGTCGACGACATCGTGCGGCTGGACGAGCTGGCGTCCTCGATGGGTGCCCGGCTGCTGGTGAGGCAGGTGCGACGTGGTGACGGGTCCGCCCGGCACGACCCGCTGCGGCTGGCCGCGGCGCTGCGGGACGTGACCGAGGGCGTGTTCGGGGACGTCGACGTGCACATCACGGCCGCTTCGGGTGGCCCGGCGCGCGCGGTGCCTGAGTAGATCCGGCGGCGGCTCAGCCCCCCACGGGCGCCCCGGGGGGCTCCCCGGGGTCCAGGGGCCGGATCAGGACGCGACGTAGGCCGCGAGGTGCTCTCCGGTGAGGGTCGAGCGCGCGGCGACGAGGTCCGCGGGGGTGCCCTCGAAGACGATGCGACCGCCGTCGTGGCCGGCCCCGGGTCCGAGGTCGATGATCCAGTCCGCGTGGGCCATGACCGCCTGGTGGTGCTCGACGACCACGACCGAGGCGCCGGAGTCGACGAGCCGGTCCAGCAGCCCGAGCAGCTGCTCGACGTCGGCGAGGTGCAGCCCGGCCGTCGGTTCGTCCAGGACGTAGATGCTGCCCTTCTCCGACATCCGCGTGGCCAGCTTGAGGCGCTGCCGCTCACCGCCCGACAGCGTCGTGAGCGGCTGCCCGAGCGACAGGTAGCCGAGGCCCACGTCTGCCAGCCGGCCGAGGATCGCGTGCGCGGCCGGTGTGTGCGCCTCGCCCGTGCCGAAGAACCCCTCGGCCGCCGTCACCGACAGGGCGAGCACCTGGCTGATGTCTCGTCCCCCGAGGTGGTAGTCGAGCACCGAGGCCTCGAACCGCCGGCCCTCGCAGACCTCGCACGTCGTGGCGACGGTGGCCATCACGCCCAGGTCGGTGAAGACGAGCCCGGCACCGTTGCAGGCCGGGCACGCGCCCTCCGAGTTGGCGCTGAACAGCGCAGGTTTGACCCCGTTGGCCTTGGCGAAGGCCTTGCGGATCGGCTCGAGGAGCCCCGAGTAGGTCGCCGGGTTGCTCCGCCGCGAGCCGCGGATCGCCCCCTGGTCGATCGACACGACGCCGGCGCCCGCGGGGAGCGAACCGTGGACGAGGGAGCTCTTGCCCGATCCGGCGACACCGGTCACGACCGTGAGGACGCCGAGCGGGATGTCAACGTCGACGTCGCGCAGGTTGTGCGCCGTCGCGCCACGGATCTCGAGCCTGCCGGTGGGTGGCCGCACGCTGGGCTTGAGTCGGGCCCGGTCGTCGAGGTGGCGGCCCGTGAGCGTCCCGCTGGCCCGCAGGCCCTCGACGGTACCCTCGAAGCAGATCATGCCGCCGTCGGTGCCCGCGCCGGGTCCGAGGTCGACCACGTGGTCGGCGATCGCGATCATCTCGGGCTTGTGCTCGACGACGAGCACGGTGTTGCCCTTGTCCCGCAGGCGCAGCAGCAGCTCGTTCATCCGCGCGATGTCGTGCGGGTGCAGGCCGATGCTCGGTTCGTCGAACACGTAGGTGAGGTCGGTGAGCGAGGAACCGAGGTGGCGGATCATCGTGGTGCGCTGCGACTCGCCGCCCGAGAGCGTGCCCGACGGCCGGTCGAGCGAGAGGTAGCCGAGGCCGATGGTGACGAACGCGTCGAGGATCTCCCGCAGCGTGACGAGCAGCGGTGCGACCGATGGCTCGTCGAGCCCTCGCACCCAGGCCGCGAGGTCGCTGATCTGCATCGTGCAGGCCTCGGCGATGGACATGCCGCCGATCCGGGACGAGCGTGCGCCCTCGTTGAGCCGCGTCCCGTCGCACTCCGGGCACGTGGCGAAGACCACCGCGCGTTCGACGAAGGCCCGGATGTGCGGCTGTAGCGCGTCGATGTCCTTGGCGAGGAAGCTCTTGCGGATCTGCGGGATCAGACCCAGATAGGTCAGGTTGATGCCGTCGACCTTGATCTTGGTCGGGCCCTTGTGGAGCAGGTCGCGCAGCTCCTTGGCGGTGAACTCGCGGATCGGCTTGTCCGGGTCGAACCACCCGCATCCGCGGAAGATGCGGCCGTACCAGCCGTCCGTCGAGTAGCCGGGGATCGTGAGGGCGCCCTCGTTGAGCGACCTGGTGTCGTCGTACAGCGCGCCGACGTCGACGTCCGTGACCGACCCGCGTCCCTCGCAGCGCGGGCACATGCCCCCGGTGACGGTGAACTCGCGGCGTTCCTTGACGGTCTGCCCCGCGCGCTGCAGCGTGACCGCCCCGGCCCCCGAGGCCGACGCGACGTTGAAGGAGAACGCCTGCGGTGGGCCGATGTGCGGTTGCCCGAGCCTGCTGAACAGGATGCGCAGCATCGCGTTCGCATCGGTGGCCGTGCCGACGGTCGAGCGGGCGTTGGCGACCATCCGCTCCTGGTCGACGATGATCGCCGTCGTCAGCCCGTCGAGCAGGTCGACGTCGGGCCGGGCGAGGGTCGGCATGAAGCCCTGCACGAAGGCGCTGTAGGTCTCGTTGATCATGCGCTGCGACTCGGCGGCGATCGTGTCGAAGACCAGCGAGCTCTTGCCCGAGCCGGACACACCCGTGAAGACCGTCAGCCGTCGTTTGGGGATCTCGACGTCGACGTCCCGGAGGTTGTTCACCCTCGCACCCTGGACGCGGATGCGGGAGTGGCTGTCGGCGGCGTGCGACGGTGCGGGCGTGTGGGGGCTGCTCATCGCGTCTTCTGCTCCGGGCTCGGGGGCGGTCGGCCGTGTCCATGATCGGTGGTCTCGGCTGATGGTGCGACGGGTCCGTGACCAGGTGCGGGCGCCGCCGGGGCGCCGTGGACCGGGTCCTGGCTGTGGCATAGTGGCCCAGCCCCAGCCGGACTGCCCAGGAGTGAACTCAGATGGACCTGGAAGCACCCGCCGCGGTGGCACGATGTGGGCCATGTCGCTGACGGCCCAGGTCAAGGACGAGCTCGCCCGGCTGAAGATCGACAAGACGTCATGCCGCAAGGCCGAGGTCTCGGCCACGCTGCGGTTCGCGGGCGGCCTGCACATCATCTCCGGCCGGATCGTGATCGAGGCCGAGCTGGACACGGCCATCGCTGCGCGGCGGCTGCGCCAGGCGATCCTGGACGTCTACGGGCACACGGCGGAGATCATCGTGGTCACCGGGGGCGGGTTGCGGCGCGGCAGCCGCTACGTCGTCCGGGTGATCAAGGACGGTGAGTCGTTGGCCCGCCAGACGGGTCTGCTCGACAACCGGGGTCGCCCGGTACGTGGTCTGCCCTCCCAGGTGGTCTCAGCAGGTGTGGGTGAGGCCGAGGCGGCCTGGCGCGGGGCGTTCATCGCGCACGGGTCGTTGACGGAACCGGGCCGTTCGGCGGCCCTCGAGGTGACCTGCCCGGGTCCGGAGGCCGCGCTGGCGCTGGTCGGTGCGGCGCGTCGTCTGGGTGTCGCCGCCAAGGCACGTGAGGTGCGCGGCGTGGACCGCGTGGTCATCCGCGACGGCGACGCGATCTCGGCGATGCTCATCCGGCTGGGCGCCCATGAGGCGATGCTGGTCTGGGAGGAGCGCCGGGTGCGGCGTGAGGTGCGCGGCACGGCGAACCGGCTGGCGAACTTCGACGACGCGAACCTGCGACGGTCGGCGCGCGCTGCGGTGGCCGCCGGCGCAAGGGTCGAGCGGGCCTTCGAGATCCTGGGGGAGGACCTCCCGGAGCACCTGCGTCAGGCGGGCGAGCTGCGGTTGGCGCACAAGGAGGCCTCGCTGGAGGAGCTCGGCCGGTTGTCCGACCCGCCGTTGACCAAGGACGCGGTGGCCGGCCGGATCCGGCGTCTGCTGGCCACGGCGGACAAGCGCGCCGCCGAGCTGGGGATCCCGGACACCGAGGCCGGGCTCAACTTCGACCTGCTCGACCTCTGACAGGCCGCTGACCTGCGGGTGCGCCCCCGGACCTACGTCATGGCGACCCTCGGTCTTTCGATATAGGGTCATGTCATCCGATCGTCACACAACAGCAACGCGCCGGGAACGAAATCGTCCCGGATCGTCCTGGGGCGGTCGGGGCCGCACATCGACGTGCACACGTGACATCGCAATCAACTGGTGCGTCGACCCCCTCGACGCGACCTGAGGAGGGCTAGTGACCATCAAGGTCGGGATCAACGGCTTCGGCCGGATCGGGCGCAACTTCTACCGGGCGATCATCGCCTCGGGCGCTGACATCGAGATCGTCGGGGTCAACGACCTGACGGAC
>JAHIJU010000098.1 GCA_018898235.1 Actinomycetota bacterium
CACCAACCGGGCCGACCTGCTGCGCGAGGTGCTCATGGCCCGCGGCGCCTGGTGAGGGCCGGCGCGGGACGCCTCACGGCGCCTTGAGGAACCCGACCTCACCCGGCACGTAGACCCAGATCTCCAGCGCCCACGCGATCTGCAGCCCGGCGAGCACCACGAGCAGTCCCGCCAGCCACCACCGGGCGCGACGCACCGGCGCAGGCACCAGCCCCACGAGGGCGGCAGCCAGCGGGAACGCCAGGAGCAGGAACCGGAACAGGCTGCTGATCAGGTCGGCCACCGCGATCAGGTAGCCCAGGTAGGCGACCGACCAGGTGAGCAGCTCGGGCCCCAGGCGACGCGCCGAACGCGAGACCAGCAGTGCAAGGACGGCGAGCACGACGAGCCCCGTCACGACCACGGCAGTCCCGCCGAACGCCTCGAGGCGGGTCCAGCCGCCGAACGGCGTCATGGGCCGCGGCCGGCGCCACGCCTCCTGGGTGCGCAGGTACGCGTCGGGCACCCCCGTGGCCAGCCCGACCACCACCTGCCAGGCGACGCCGGAGAGCACGGTCACGACCAGGAGCACCGCCAGGGCCGGCCAGTCCCGTACGGGGACCCCGTCCGCCCGTGAGCGCCGCCACCGTGCGATGGCGTGCACGAGGACGACGACGGCCAGCGGCAACGCGACGGCCCGGGTGAACCCGAGCAGCACCACCGGGACCAGCGCCCAGAGGTAGTGCCGTCGGACCAGGAGCAACAACGCGCCCGCGGCCAGCCCGAGCGCGAGGGACTCGGTGTAGGCGGCGCCCAGCACGATCGACGACGGGAAGACGCACAGCACCGCGACGGTCGCCAACGGCAGACCCGGGCGGGCGGCCACCGCACGCGGCGCACCTGCGCGGATGCACGCGTGGACGGCCAGCATCGCGGCACCGCCGGCGATCGTCGCGACGGCCGGCGCGACCACGTGCCAGCCGAGCCCGGTGAGGTCCTGGAGCACTCGCACCAGTCGCGGGTAGAGCGGGTAGAAGGCCCAGGCGTTCAGCGCGGTGAGCCCGTCGGAGCGCACCGGGAGCTGTGCCGGGTAGCCACCCTCGGCGATCTGGCGGTACCACCAGCCGTCCCACCAGTCGGCGAGGAAGGCGGCGTAGGACGGGCGACCGGGGCCCCACCAGCGCGCAGGTGTCGAGCCCTGCTGCCCGAGCACGACCAGCAGGACCAGCGCCGAGAACATGCGCGAGGCGGTGTAGACCGCGAGCACCTGGACCCACCACGCCCAGCGGCGCGGCCGGTACCACGCCGGCGACGCGACCCGGGACGCCGGGACGGCCCCGACGTGCTCGACCTGACTCACGTGCCCTCCCCGACGCCGACGCAGGATGACGGTAGCCGGAGGGATCTCGCCATCGGGCATCGGTGGTCCCGGCCTGCGGCGGTGCGGTCAGGGCACCAGCACGGCGGCACCGGCGAACCGGCCGGCGGCCAGGTCGGCGAGCGCGACGTCGGCCCGCGCCAACGGGTAGCGCACGGTCGTCACCTGCAGCCGCACCCGGCCGGCCAGCTCGAGGAACGCCTGCCCGTCCGCCCGCGTGTTCGACGTGACCGAGCGCAGCTGCTTCTCGTAGAACAGCTCGTCGGCGTAGACCAGGCGCGGCACGTCGGACAGGTGGATGCCCGCGACCGCAAGCACGCCGCCACGGTCCAGCGCCCGCATCGCGACCGGGACGAGGTCGCCGACCGGCGCGAACAGGATGGCCGCGTCGAGCTTCTCGGGCGGTTCGTCGTAGGCTCCGCCGACCGAGGCCGCGCCGAGGTCCCGCGCGAGCTGTTGCGCCTGCGCCCCGCGGGTGAGCACGTGGACCCGGGCGCCGGAGGCCAGGGCGACCTGGGCGGTGAGGTGGGCGCTGCCGCCGAACCCGTAGATCCCGAGCCGTCCACCGGGCGGCAGATCGGTCCGTGCCAGGGCGCGGTAGCCGATGATGCCGGCGCACAGCAGCGGGGCGAGCTCGACGTCGTCGTACCCGTCGGGCAGCCGGTAGGCGAAGTCCGCCGGGACGGTGGTGGCCTGCGCGTAGCCGCCGTCGGCGTCCCAGCCCGTGTACCGCGAGTCGGGGCACAGGTTCTCGGCACCGCGCAGGCAGTACCGGCACGTGCCGCAGGTGTGCCGCAACCAGGCGATACCGATCCGGTCACCCGTCGAGAAGCCCTCGACCCCCGCGCCGACGGACGTCACCTCGCCGACAACCTCGTGCCCGGGAACGACGCCCTGCCGGTGCACCGCCAGGTCCCCCTCGGCCACGTGCAGGTCGGTGCGGCAGACCCCGCAGGCCAGCACGGCGACGGCGAGCTCACCGGGGCCCGGCACCGGGTCGGGACGCTCGTGGAGGCTCAGCGGTCCCGTGACCACCGGACCTGGTCGGTCCACCGTCCACACCTGCATGGCACCCGCCTCCGGCTCTGGTGGTGCGCCACGTTAGTCCTCGTGCTCCGTCCTGGTGAGGGCGAGGACGAGTCGGGCGATCGTGAGCCGGACGGTCCGGGTCTCCCCGTCGGCGACACCGGCGAGGACGTCGTCACGCACCGAGTCCAGGTAGGTGCTGATGAGCAGCCGGATGGCCAGATCGGGGTCGATGGTGAAGACCCGGCCGGTGCCGTCCAACGCCCGTTCGATGATGCGCCGCACCGAGGACACCATCTCGTCGCGCATCTGGACGAAGTCGGCGGCGAGCTCGCGGTCCCGCAGCGCCATCAGACGGAAGTCCTCCATGATGATCGCCCAGCGCCGGTCGGACATCGCCCAGCACAGGACGTCCAGGAGCAGCTCGGCCAGCTGTTCCTCGTCGAGCGCGGCGCCCAGGTGCGGGCGCATCGCGTCGAGGCGACCGGTCAGGCCGGCGATGCGGGTGACCGTCTCGCGCTCCATGAGGGCGAGGAACAGCTCCTCCTTGCTGGCGAAGTTGGAGTAGAAGGCACCGCGGGTGAAACCGGCCCGTTCGGCGATCTGCTCCACGGTGCCCGCGTGCAGCCCGACCTCGGCAAACACGTCGTAGGCGGCCTCGACGAGGCGTTCGCGGGTGGCGGCACGGCGCGCGGTGTCGGCCTCGACGACGCCCCGCCGGGTCGCCTCGTGCAGGGACGACGCTCGCACGGCACCTCCTCATGTGGATGTCCGGATCCTATGGGATACATTGCTGCATCGGATACATCGGCGTATCGGATCCATCCTCTGCCACCTCCCGGGAGCCTCCGTGTCGTCGTCGCTCTACCGCATCGGCCAGTGGTCGTTCGTGCACCGCCGCCGGGTCGCGGCGATCTGGCTGCTCGTCCTGCTGGTCGTCGGCGCAGCGGCAGCGACGCTGTCGAAGGGCACGAGCAACGAGTTCACGATCCCCGGCACCGAGTCGACGGTCGCCCTCAACCAGCTCTCGCACACCTTCCCCCAGGTCAGCGGCTCCAGCGCACGCATGATCGTGATCACCCCCGACGGTGTGAGCGCGCAGAGCGAGGCGATCAAGACCCCGATCGAGGCCTTCGTCACCACCGCCGCGGCCGTCGACCACGTCGAAGCGGTCTCCGACCCCTACTCCGGGACCGTCAGCGGGGCGATCTCCTCCGACGACCACGCGGTCATCGTCTCCGTCCAGCTCGACGGCCAGAGCACCACCATCCCGGCGAGCACCTCGGACGCCCTCGTCGCGGCGAAGGACACCCTCGCCGCGGCCCTGCCGACGGGCAGCGAGGTGTCGCTCGGCGGTGACCTGTTCACGATCAGCGTGCCGACGATCTCGGCGACCGAGGGCTTCGGCGTGCTCGTCGCCCTCGTCGTGCTGCTCTTCACGTTCGGTTCGCTGCTGGCCGCCGGTATGCCGCTGCTCAACGCACTGCTCGGGGTCGCCATCACGATGGCCGGCATCTACGCCGCCACCCGGTTCGCCACGATCTCCTCGACCACCCCGCTGCTGGCCCTCATGCTCGGCCTGGCCGTCGGGATCGACTACGCGCTGTTCATCGTGTCCCGCCACCAGGGACAGCTGCGTTCCGGGATGGACCCCCGCGAATCGGCCGCGCGATCCCTGGCCACCGCCGGCTCGGCCGTCGTGTTCGCCGGGCTCACCGTGATGATCGCGCTGGTCGGCCTCGCGGTGGCCCGCATCCCCTTCCTCACCATCATGGGCGTGGCTGCCGCCGTCGGGGTGGGTCTCGCGGTGCTCATCGCACTGACCCTGACGCCCGCGCTGCTCGGCTTCGCCGGCGACCGCATCCGACCCGGTCGACGGGCGGAGCATCGGGCGGCCCGCCGCCGCGCCCGCACCGCTGCCGCAGCACCCGCCACCTCGGGGCCGGAGCGCGTCACCTCACCGACCCACGCCACCGCAAGTCGGGCCGCCGCATCCGACGGCGACTCGGACGTGCACCCGAACCGCTTCTTCTCCGGCTGGGTCCGGGCCTCGACCCGTTGGCCGCTGGCCACCGTGCTGATCATCGTCATCGGGCTCGGCGCTCTCGCCCTGCCCGCCCGCGACCTGCGCCTGGCCCTGCCGGACGCGGGGACGCAGCCCGCCGGATCGGTCGCACGGGTCACCTACGACCTGGTCGCCCAGCACTTCGGCCCGGGGTACAACGGCCCGCTCATGGTCACCGGCTCCATCGTCGGCTCCACCGACCCGCTCGCCCTGATGGCCAACCTGAAGAAGGAGATCGGGGCGCTGCCGGGCGTCGCGGCCGTCCCGCTGGCCACCCCCAACTCCGACGCCACCATGGGCGTCATCCAGGTGATCCCCACCGGTGCACCGGACTCGCAGGAGACCTCCGACCTGGTGCACGCCATCCGCGCCCAGCACGACCACTTCCTGGCCACCTACGGCGTCGACCTGTCGGTGACCGGCCTGACCGCCGTGCAGATCGACATCTCGGCCAAGCTCGGCGCCGCCCTGCTGCCGTTCGGGATCTTCGTCGTC
>JAHIJU010000099.1 GCA_018898235.1 Actinomycetota bacterium
CACGTACGCGAACTCACGGTCACCGTGCGCAGCCTGGTTGAGGTTCATGAAGTCGAAATCGATGTCAGCCCAGGGGAGCTCGACGTTGGCCTGCGTGTGCAGGTGCAGCAGCGGCTTGGTGAGCGCCTCCAGACCGGCGATCCACATCTTGGCCGGGCTGAAGGTGTGCATCCAGGTGATGACGCCGAGCACCGAGCCGTCGGCCGAGGCGTCGATCATGGCGCGGCGGATCGACGCGGAGTCCTTGAGCACGGGCTTCCAGACGATGGGCGCGGGGACGGCCCCGGCCTCGTCCAGCAGCCGGGCGACCTCGCCCGACTGCTCGGCCACCTGGCGCAGCGTCTCCTCGCCGTACAGGTCCTGGCTCCCGGTGAGGAACCAGATCTGCTTGTCGGCGTACGGCTTGGTCATGACGGGTCCTTCACGGTGTCGGTGAGTGCGGTGTCGGTCGGGTTCTGGACGGTGGTCAGCGGCGTGCGGTCGGCGCCGCCCTGGCCGTAGACGTACTGGTAGCGCTCGTACAGCGAGTCGATCTGCGCCTGGTCGATCGGCACGGCGTCGCCGAGCTGGCGCGAGATGTGCACGGTCCGGGCGACCTCCTCGACCATGACGGCGGCCTTGACCGCGTCCTTGGCGTCGCGTCCGATGGTGAACGGGCCGTGGTTGGCCATGAGCACCGCGCGGCTGCGTCCGCCGCCGAGCGTGGCGACGATGCCCTGGCCGATCGAGTCGTCGCCGATGAGCGCGAACGGGCCGATCGGGATGGGTCCGCCGAACTCGTCGGCCATCATCGTGAGCACGCAGGGCACGGGTTCACGGCGGATGGCCCAGGCCGTGGCGTAGGTCGAGTGCGTGTGCACCACACCGCCGACGGCCGGCATGTGCGCGTACACGTAGGCGTGCGCGGCGGTGTCCGACGACGGTGCGCGGTCGCCGTGCACGAGGGTCCCGGTCAGGTCGGTGACCACCATCGCCTCGGGCGTGAGCTCGTCGTAGGTGACGCCCGACGGCTTGATGACGAGCAGGTCGTTCACGCCCGGCCCGCGGTCGGGGTCGACGACGACGCGCTGCGACACGTTGCCCGCCGTCCACACCACCAGCTCCCAGCGGGGCAGCTCGGCGTGCAGCCGTGCCACCACCTCGCGGGTGCGTGCCACCTCGTCACGCACGTGGCGCGGCAGGTCGTCCCAGCTCGTCGTCATCGGTTCCCTCTCCTCGTCCGGCAGCTCGGCCTGCCGTGTGTCGTCGTGCCCGGTGCGACGAAGGTGCGGCGTGCACCGGTGCCGCGCGCCCCGGGCGGGTCTACAACGCCTGCGTCGCCGCCCGTTCGACGGCCAGCCCGGCCTCGTACCGCTCCAGCCAGGCGTCGAAGCCCGCCTGGTCGACCGGGTCGGGTGCGGCGACCACCGTCTGGGCATCGGCAAACACCACGGTGCTCAGCCAGGTGCCCAGATCGACCTCGTCGGCCACCCGCAGGTAGGCCGCCAGCACGGCCATGCCCCACGGCCCACCCTCCCCTGCGCCGCTTCCCACGGCGACCGGGGTGCGCAGGGCGGCAGCCAGCAGCCGCTGCGCCACACCGGCGGTCCGGAACAGCCCGCCGTGGGCGAGCATCGCCTCCAGCCGCACGCCCTCCTGCGTCAGCGTGCGCATCCCGAGGCTGAGCGTCCCGAAGGCGCCGTACACCTGGGTGCGCACGAAGTTCGCGAGTGTGAGCCGGCTGTCGGGCGTGCGGACGAACAGCGGCCGTCCCTCGTCCAGACCGGTCACCGGTTCGCCGGACAGGTAGTTGTAGGCCAGCAGCCCGCCGCCGTCGGCCTCGCCGTCCAGTGCGGCGCCCAGCAGCGCGGCGAACACGGCGTCCGGGTCCGCGGGGGCGCCGAGCGCGGTGGCGAACTGGCCGAACACCTCGGCCCAGGCGCCGAGCTCACTGGCGCCGTTGTTGCAGTGCACCATCGCGACCAGGTCGCCGAGCGGCGTGGTCACCAGGTCGATCTCCGGGTAGGCGCGGGACAGCTCCTGCTCGAGCACCACCATGGCGAAGATCGACGTGCCGACGCTCACGTTGCCGGTGCGCGGGGCCACGGCGTTGGTGGCAACCATCCCGGTCCCCGCATCACCCTCCGGCGGGCACAGCGGCGCGCCGGGCGCCAGGGTGCCGGTCGGGTCCAGCAGCGCGGCACCCTCCGGTGTCAGCCGGCCGGCCTCCTGGCCCGCCACCAGCGCCTGCGGCAGCAGCCCGGACAGCGTCAGGCCGGGCCGGTGCGAACTCAGCAACCCGTCGGCCGCGGCCAGCCGGGCGCTGTCGTAGTCGCGGGTGGCCGGGTCGACGGGGAACATGCCCGAGGCGTCCCCGACCCCCAGCACCTTGCGCCCGGTCAGGCGCCAGTGCACGTATCCGGCCAGGGTGGTGACGAAGGCGATGTGCTCGACGTGCGGTTCGTCGTCGAGCACCGCCTGGTAGAGGTGGGCCGCCGACCAGCGCAGCGGGATCGTGAAGTCGAGCAGTGCCGAGAGCTCGGCCGCGGCGGGCCCGGTGCTGGTGTTGCGCCAGGTGCGGAACGGCACGAGCAGCTCGTCATCGGCGTCGAAGGCCAGGTAGCCGTGCATCATCGCCGAGACGCCCAGGGCGCCGAGGGCACGGGGCTGCACCCCGTGCCTGGCCTGCGCATCGGCCAGCATGGCGGCCACGCACTGCGCGATCCCGTCCCACACCGCGTCCAGGGAGTAGGTCCACCTGCGGTCGACGAACTGGTTCTCCCAGTCGTGGCTGCCGCTGGCCAGGCTCACCCCGGACGGGTCCACGAGGCTGGCCTTGATACGGGTCGAGCCCAGCTCGATCCCCAGCACGGCCCGTCCCTCGGCGATCACCGCGGCAGCGTCATCGGACCTGCGGTCAGTCGTCATTGTCGGCTCCAGATGCGCGTCGTTGCGTCGCCCTCGGGCGTCGGCGGTGCCTCATGTTATCGCTCACACGGCGCCGGCGATACCGCCACCGCGCAGCGTCCCGGAGCCTCGGGGAGCCCCGCGACGTTCCAGGACGGGGAGCCTCCGCACCCACCCGGGAGCGCCCTCGAACCGGTCGCGGTCGCCGATCAGACCCGGGCCGAGCTCGCCCGCACGACGAGCTCGGCCGTCAGCTCACGGCGCGGTGTGGGGCTGCCGTCCAGCGCCTCGGCGAGGTACTGCATGGCCGCGGCCCCCAGACCGGCGAAGTCCTGGCGCACCGTCGTCAGCGGCGGGTCGTAGTGCGCGGCGCCCGGCTCATCGTCGAACCCGACGAGAGCGACGTCATCGGGCACCCGGACCCCGTGCTCGCGCAGCGCATGCAGCAGCCCGAGAGCGAGCTGGTCGTTGGCGGCGAACACCGCGGGCGGCAGACCCTCGCGCACCAGCTGCAGGCCCAGCGCATAGCCTTCCCGCGCCGACCAGCCGGTCTCCACCGGCGCCGGGGTCGGGGCCCCCGCACTGACGCACGCCGCCCGCCATCCGCGCACCCGCTCCTGTGCGTCGAACCAGTTCTGCGGACCGGCGACGTGCAGCACCTCGTTCGCCCCGCCGGCCAGCAGATGCGCCGTCGCGGCGGCGGCACCCTCCCGCTGCGCGACGCTGACCCCGCCGACGAGCGGACGGTCGGGCAGCCGGGTCGCCGACGACAGCATGACGACCGGCACGCGCGCGTCGATCTCCGAGACCACCCGCAGCACCTGCTCGGTCGGCGCGATCACCGCGACTCCCTCGACGCCCAGGCCGAGGAACCGGTTGAGGGCCCGTGCGGCGGAGTCCTCGTGCGGCAGCCGCAGGGTGCCGACGGCCAGCACGTAGCCGGCCTCCTGGGCGGCGTCCTCCAACGCGAGGAAGGTGCTCGTCGGGCCGTACGCCGTCCCCGCCGGGGTGAGCACGCCCAGCACGCCCGAGCGGCGGGTGACCAGGGCGCGCGCGGCGCTGTTGCGCCGGTAGCCGAGGTCGGCGATCGCGGCCCGCACCCGTGCCCGGGTCTCCGGGAGCACCGCAGGATGGTTGTTCACCACCCGCGAGACCGTCTGGTGGGAGACGCCGGCCCGGTCCGCGACATCCGCCATGGACGGTGCGCGGGCCCGCACGGGCGCGGACGCCGGATCGGGCGGGACCGTCATCGCACCGGGCCCGCGGGGACGCAACCGCCGCCCACCTGCGGGTCCGCGCTCAGGTTCAGGGGGCGGGCCGGCACGGCCGGGAGCCTACCCGCGCGGCTCGGACCGGGCCGACGCGGCACGACCGTCAGACGCGCCGATACGGCACGGATTCCCCGCCCGGTTCACCAAAACGAGTGAGACAACCGTCTTATTCAGCCCGGTGGACGCAGGCCCGGAGCCACCCGTCCCGATCCGACCCGACGCCGATGCGCCCATCGTATGCGCAGGTCAGAGCGATTCCTGCGCGGGGTCGCCGGGGCGGCCGTCCGTCGCCCACCAGCACTGCGCGGCGACGGCCCCGGACCTTGGTCCCGGGTCGGGGTGCGGGCCTGCTCGATAGATGGGTCACAGGTCCCAGCCAAGGAGAAGTCACCCATGAACCACTCACCGGCCCGCCGCTCGACCATGTCCTGGTTCACCAACCTCGGTGTCAGGGTCCAGGTGCTCGCCGCGGTCCTCGTCGCCGCAGCAGTCTCGACCCTCGTCGGCGGACTCGGTATCGCCGCCCTCGGCCGCACGAGCGCCAACACCC
>JAHIJU010000100.1 GCA_018898235.1 Actinomycetota bacterium
AAGGCGGATCTCGTCTCGGCCTACCAGGTGATCGCGGGCATCGGCATCGGGGTCAGCGTGGCGTCGGCCATCCTCGGGGTCCTCGTGCTGGTCCGGCACCGGATCGTGTTCCCCCGCAACCCCGTGACCCCGCCGGCGGTGACGGTCGCGAGCAGCGCCAGCTGATCGCAGGCGACGTCCCCAGCGCCCCGGCCCTGCCGCCCTCAGCGGCGGGGCCGGGGCCGATCCGCAGGTGCCCCGACGAGGAGGTCGGCCCGTGAGCATCCCGCAGTACCGCACCACCGCTGCCTCGATCTACGCGTTCTTCGTGGTCTACGGCATGGCGGTCATCGTGATGGCCCAGTCGTCGACCCAGCTGCAGGCCCAATGGGGGGCGACGGAGGGGCAGGTGCTCGTCGCGAGCTCCGCTGTGGGGATCGGCAAGGTCGTCGGACCCTCGTTCGCAGGGTTCCTGTCCGACCGGGTCGGGCGCAGGGCGGTGATCCTGATCTCGCTCGGGCTGTACGCGACGTTCCTGCTCGGGCTGCTGGTCAGCCCCAGCTATCAGGTGGGCTTCGCGCTGGCGTTCGCCTTCGGCCTCGCGAACGCGATCGGTGACACGGGCAACTACCCCACGCTCATGGAGGCGTTCCCCAATGCGGCGGGCTCGGCGAACGTCCTGGTCAAGGCGGCGATCGCGCTCGGGCAGTTCCTGCTCCCGCTCGTCATCACCGCGGTCGCCGGCGCCGGGCTGTTCTGGGGCGCGCCGCTGATCGGGTTGGTGCTCGTGCTCGCGGCGCTGTTCGTCGCCCAGCTGCGGCTGCCGTACCCCGACCATCGTGCGGTGGCCGCCGCCCAACGCGCCCGGCTCGACGAGGCCGTCGCCGCCCGCGGCGCGGGGCGCGGCGCGCGGGTGGGGTTCGAAGGCGCTGCGATGGTGCTCTACGGGTTCTTCGCGACCGCCATGTTCTGGCTGGCCCAGAACAGCCTGCCGCGCATCGGGATGACGCTGGCCGGGCTGGGGCCGGCCGCCGGCCGGGAGCTCATCTCCTTCTACTCGGCCGGGTCGTTCGTCGGCGTGCTCGTCACCGCGACCCTCGTCGCCCGGTTCGTGCGCCCGGTCACCGTGCTCGTGGTGAACCCCGCGGTCGCAGGTGCGGCCTACCTGGCGATGCTGGCCACCCATGCCCCGACCGCCTACGCGGTGTGCGCCTTCGTGATCGGGTTCTTCGCCGCCGGTGGCCTCTTCCAGCTGGCCGTGGTGGTGCTCGCCGAGTTCTTCCCCGACCGCAAGGGGGTCGTCACCTCGATGATCGGGCTGGCCTCGGGCGCCTCGGCGTTCGTCATGCCGTTCGTCTCGGGTCGGATCGTCGGTGCCGGGCTCGACGTGGCCGGCAGCTACCGCTCGATCGTGCTGATGGGGGTCGTGGTCGCTGCGCTGTCCACGGTGCTCGGTTCGCTCGTCCTCGTCCGCCACCGGGCGCTGCTGGGCGCGCAGGACCCGTTCGTCGGGCAGCCGGTCACCGCAGGCGGGCGATGAGCGTTCGGCGGCCGGTGCGGCTGGGGCTGGTGGGCGAGCCCGCGACGAGCCTGGCGCACCGCACGGGGGACTGGCGGACCGAGCGGCCGGTCTTCGTCGAGCTCACGCCGCCGTGCACCCGGGACTGCCCGGCGGGACAGGACGTGCGGGGCTGGCTGGCCCGGGCCCAGGAGGAGGGCGGCGCGCGGGCGGCCTGGGAGGCGCTCACCGCCCGCAACCCGCTGCCGGCCACGATGGGCCGGGTCTGCTACCGGCCGTGCGAGACGGCGTGCCTGCGCGGACGGCTCGACGAGGCGGTCGGCATCTGCGCGGTCGAGCAGGCGTTGGGGGAGCAGGCACTCGCCGAGGCGTGGCCGCTGACTGCTCCTGGTCCGCAGACGGGTCGCACGGTGCTGGTCGTGGGGGCCGGGCCGGCCGGGCTGGCTGCCGCGCACCTGCTGCGTCAATCCGGCCACGAGGTGCACCTGCACGAGTCGCTGCCGGTGGCCGGCGGCATGCTGAGGTACGGCATCTCGGCCGAGCGCCTGCCCCGGCGGGTCCTTGACGGGGAGATCGAGCGGCTGGTCGGCACGGGGATCGACCTGCGGCTGCGGACCACGGTGCGTCGGGTCGCCGACGTCGTCGAGCGGTACGACGCGGTGGTGCACTGCGTGGGCGTGGCGAACGCGCTCGCCCTGGTGCGTTCGGCGGTGCTGTGGCGCCAGCCGGCCCATGGCGGTGGGCCCGCCCAGCGCACCGTGACCTACGCGATCGGGCAGGGGGCCGCGGCGGCCCAGGCGGTGTGTGACCACCTGGCCGGGGTCGTCGCGCAGGCCCCGAGGCCCGGCGCGCCGGTGGTGGGTTACGAGCGGCTCACCACCTGGTACTACTCGGACGCACCCCGGGCGGTGGCCCGCGCGCTCGCCGGCCCGCGCACCTCGCGGCCGTTGCAGGTGGTCCCGCTGGACCCCGCGCTGGCGGGCTTCGAGGCGCGCCGGTGCATGTCGTGCGGATCGTGCTTCGGCTGCGACAACTGCTTCGGCATGTGCCCGGACGATGCCGTCACCAAGCCGGTCGCCGGCCCGGCGTA
>JAHIJU010000101.1 GCA_018898235.1 Actinomycetota bacterium
CCTCGCCGTCGGCGGCCAGGACGTCCACCAGGGCCATCCGGCCGGCGGTCACCGTGCCGGTCTTGTCGAGCACGACGGTGTCGACGGCGCGTGTGCGTTCGAGCACCTGCGGGCCCTTGATGAGGATGCCGAGCTGGGCGCCGCGGCCGGTGCCGACCAGCAGGGCCGTCGGGGTCGCCAGCCCGAGTGCGCACGGGCACGCGATGATCAGCACCGCGACGGCGGCCGTGAACGCGGCCTGGGTGCCGGCCCCGGACACCAGCCACACGATGAGTGTGAGCACGGCCAGGCCGAGCACGATGGGGACGAACACCGCCGAGATCCGGTCGGCGAGCCGCTGCACGGGCGCCTTGCCGGTCTGGGCGCGGGCGACCAGCCGCCCGATCTGCGCGAGCTGGGTCGCCTCGCCGACGGCGGTGGCCCGCACCACGAGGTGGCCGGAGGTGTTGAGGGTGGCCCCCACGACCTCGTCGCCCGGACCGACCTCGACGGGAACCGGTTCGCCGGTGAGCAGGGAGGCGTCGACGGCCGAGGCGCCCTCGACGACCACCCCGTCGGTGGCGACCTTCTCGCCCGGGCGGACCGCGAACAGGTCGCCGACGGCCAGTCGCTCGACGGGGACCCGCTGCTCGGTGCGCCGCCCGTCCGGGTCTGCGACCAGGAGCGCGACGTCCTTGGCGCCCAGGTCGAGCAGGGCACGCAGGGCGTCGCCGGCCCGGCGGCGGGCGCGGTGCTCGGCATACCGGCCGGTGAGCAGGAACGTGGTGACGACGGCCGCGACCTCGAAGTAGAGCTCGGGGGTGCCGTGCTGACCGGCCCCGGCCCGCGGCCAGAGCGTCGGCGTCATGGTCATGCCGAGCATCCCGGCACCGCCGAGCAGCAGCGCCCACAGCGACCAGCCGGTCGCGGCGATGATGCCGATCGAGACCAGGGTGTCCATGGTCGACGAGCCGTGCCGGGCCGCGCGGGCCGCGGCGCGGTGGAACGGCCACGCCGACCAGGTGGCGACGGGCAGGGCGAGCGCCGCGACCACCCACTGCCAGCCACGGAACTGTAGGGCCGGGACCATCGACAGGGCCACGACGGGGACGGCGAGCACGACGGCGACGCGGAGCCGACGTGCCAGGTCCTGCCCACGGTCGCGGGTCGGCGCGGAGGTGTCGGCGGTCGGCTCCATCGACTCGCCAGGGCCCATCGAGTGCCCGGCCATCGAGTGCCCGGACAGGGCGTGCTCGAGATCGTCGTGCCCGTCGGAACCGTGCCCGTCGGGACCGTGCCCGTCGTGCTCAGGCGAACCGGGCCCGTCGGGACCGTGCCCGTCGTGCTCAGGCGAACCGGGCCCGGTCGAGCCGGACGCCCCGGCGCGGGGGAGCGCCTCGGGCTCGGCCGCGACGCTGCGCAGCACGGTGGCGTCGTACCCGGCGGCGCGCACGGCCGCGACCAGCGCGTCGGGGTCGAGGGTGCCCGTCGCGTCGTCGTCGGCCACGGTGACGTGCGCGGTCTCCAGGGCGAGGTTGACGGTGGCCTGGGCGCCCGGCACCCGACCGAGCCGCTTCTCGACGCGCGCGACGCAGGACGCGCAGGTCATGCCCTCGATCGCGAGCTCGACCTCGACCGCCGGCCGAGCGGTCACAGCAACGAGCCCCGGGGGGTCAGCGCGTAGCCGGCCTCGTCGATGGCGGCAGCGATGGCCTCGTCGGACAGGGGGGCGTCCGAGGTGACGACGACGGGGGACGAACCCCCGTTGACGAGCTCGATCTGTACCTCGGTGACGCCCGCGATGGCGGTGAGCTCGTTCGTCACGTGCTGCACGCAGTGACCGCAGGTCATGCCGTCGACGGAGAAGGTGGTGGTCTGGCTCATGGGTGCTCCTGGGGTGCGGGCCGCAGGGGTGTGCGGCGAGGGGGGTGGGGGCTAGCTGCGCACGAGGCGCGCGATGGCGTCCGCGGCCTCCTTGACCTTGGCCTGGCCGGCCTCGGGGGACTGCCGCGCCGCGTCGACGACGCAGTGCGACAGGTGGTCCTCGACCAGGCCGATGCCGACGGCCTGCAGCGCCTTGGTCACGGCGGAGATCTGGGTGAGCACGTCGATGCAGTAGACGTCCTGCTCGACCATGCTCTGGATCCCGCGGACCTGGCCCTCGATACGGCGCAGCCGCTTGAGGTAGGCGTCCTTGTCGTTCGTGTAGCCGTGCACGGGACCTCCCTGGGAGGACCCCACCATACCCCTCGGGGGTATGCGGTGCTCAGTTGGCCGCGGCGAACCACCGCAGGGCCGCGGCGACCCGGCGGTTGCGGGCGGGGTCGTCGCGCTGCAGGCCCAGCTTGGAGAACACCGCCGAGACACAGCCCTCCACCGTCTTGGGCGACAGACCGAGGATCTCGGCGATCCCGACGTTCGAGTACCCCTGACCCAGCAGTGCGTGCACCGACCGTTCGGTCGGGGTGAGCGGGGCGGCGGTCCCGCTGCGACGGGACGGGCCCTCGCACAGCTGTCGCAGGTGCTCCAGCACGACGTCGACATCGGCGAGCCCGGCCAGGTCCAGCACCACCAGCCGCCCGCGGCGGGAGGTCCGGCGCAGGTGCGTGACGGCCCCGCCGACGGTCGCCGATGCGGTGGCCGTGGTCCCGGCCGGCCGCTCGGCGAGCGCCGAGGTCCGCCGGGCCGACGACGTCGCGGACGCGGTCGGACGCGACCAGCCACGGGGGTCCGGCCGGCCCGGACCCGGTGCCGCGGTACGCACCGGCGGCGCCGGACGGACACCCTCGTGCAGCGCCACCACGGATGTCCCGCGGATGAGCAGGGCGCTCAGGGCCTGCGGGTCGTGCCGCGGGTCCGCGACCAGGACGAGCCCGTGCACCGGTGTCTGCGTGTCGAGCTCACGCAGCGTCGCCGCCTCGGCGGGCACCGCGACCCCGCGCAACCGCAGCTGCAGCGCCAAGCCCTGCCGGACCACCGGGGCCGTGGCCACCACCGCCACGCCGAGTGCTCGTTCCACCACGTCCACCTCCCGCCGCACGGACCGGGGTCCGCCGGGCCGACCGCCGACCCACGCCAGCAAGGAGCGGGGGAAACCCCGACAGATACCTGTGGGCGGTGACCAGTTCGCAGGTCAGAGGCCGCGGCTCTCGTCCCACCACCCGGCGAGCTCGAGCGCCCAGTAGGTGAGCACGTGGTCGGCGCCCGCCCGGACGATGCTCAGCACCGACTCCTCGACGGCGCGACGGCGGTCGATCCAGCCCTGCGCCGCGGCGGCCTCGACCATCGAGTACTCGCCGGAGACCTGGTAGGCCGCGACCGGCACGGTGGAGACGGCCGCGACATCGGCCAGGATGTCGAGGTACGACATGGCCGGTTTCACCATCACCAGGTCGGCGCCCTCGGCGATGTCGAGCTCGACCTCCAGGAGGGCCTCGCGGCGGTTGGCCGGGTCCATCTGATAGGCCCGGCGGTCACCCACCAGGGTCGAGGCGACGGCCTCCCGGAACGGGCCGTAGAACGCGCTCGCGTACTTCGCGGCGTAGGCCAGGATCGCGACCTCGGTGCGGCCGTCGGCGTCCAGCGCATCGCGCACCGCGCCGACCTGGCCATCCATCATCCCGGACAGGCCCAGCACGTGGGCGCCCGCCGCGGCCTGGGCCCGAGCCATCTCGACGTAGCGCACCAGGGTCGCGTCGTTGTCGACCCGACCGGCGGCATCGAGCACCCCGCAGTGCCCGTGGTCGGTGAACTCGTCGAGGCACAGATCGGCCTGCACGACGAGGGCGTCGCCCACCTCGGCGACCAGGTCCTCGATGGCCAGGTTGAGGATGCCGTCCGGGTCGGACGCGCCGGATCCGGTCGCATCGCGCATCTGCGGGACGCCGAACAGCATGACGGCGCCCAGCCCGGCCTCGGCTGCCTGCACCGCGACCCGGCGCAACGAGTCCCGGGTGTGCTGCACGACGCCGGGCATGGAGGCGACCGGCACCGGCTCGTCGATCCCGTCGCGCACGAACAGCGGCAGGCTCAGCATCGCGGGGACGACGCGGGTCTGGGCGGCCATGCGGCGCAGCGCGGGGGTGGCACGCAGCCGGCGCGGCCGGACCCGTCCGGGAACGGAGGTCATGTGGGGTCCTTCCAGTGGTCGACCAGCGCCCGGACGAGCGCCGGCAGGGTCGGGGTGGGGCTCAGCACGTCGACCCGCAGGCCGAGCGCGCGGACGGCCGCGGCCGTGGTCGGCCCGAGGCAGGCGACCAGCGTGGCCGCGGGCGGGGGCCCGAGGGCGTCGAGCACGGCCCGCGCGGTGCTGGGCGAGGTGAGCAGCACGGCGTCGATGCGGCCCGCGGACCAGTCCCGCACGAGGTCGGCGGGCGGCGGTGCGGCCGGGACCGTCCGGTAGACGATGACGTCCTCGACCTCGACCCCCGCGGCGTGCAGCCCGTCGGTCAGCACGGGGGCGGCCAGGTCGCCGCGGGCGAACAGCACGCGGGAGCCGCGGGCGGCGCGCGCCAGCGGCCCGACCAGCCCGGCCGCGCCGGAGCCCGGACTCGGTGCCGGGCCCGGGACCAGGGCCGGCACCGAGTCCGGCACCAGGGCCGGGACCCCCAGGGCCTCCAGGGCCGCGGCCGTTGCGGAACCGACCGCGGCCACCCGGGACCCGCCCAGCACGGCCGCCAGCCCGGTGCGGCCCAGCGCACGGGCGCGCTCGTCGAGCGCCCGCACACCGGCCGCGCTCGTGACGGCCAGCCAGCCGAACCGCCCCGCCTCCAGCGCTGCCAGTGCCGCATCCAGCGGGCCGAGCTGCTCGGGCGGGACGACGGAGACGAACGGCACGACGAGCGGGACGGCGCCCGCGGCGACGAGTGCGTCCACGGCATGCACGGACGAGCCGGCGGTGCCCGGCACCAGCACCCGGCGCCCGGCTGTCACCGAGTCCTGGTTCACGTCACGACCAGATCGGCCGCCCCCGCGTCGAGCAGCAGATCGGCGACGTGGCGGCCGAGGGCTTCGGCGGCGGCGACGTCGGCCACGACCCTGGTCTCGGTGCGGCGCAGCACGAGCGACCCGTCGACGGCGGCCACCACGGCGTCCAGCTCGAACCCGCCCGGCACCGCCCGGGCGAGCGCGCCGACCGGTGCCGTGCAGCCCGCCTCGAGCCTGACCAGCAGCGCCCGTTCGGCCGTCACGGCCAGTCGCGTCGCCGGGTCGTCGAGCCTGGCCAGCGCGGCGGCCAGCGCCCCGGCGGCCGGACCGCGGTCCTCGGCCCGGATCTCGACGGCCAGCGCGCCCTGACCGGGCGCCGGCAGCATCTGCGCTGGACTGAACGTCTGGCCCACCGCATCCAGCCGTCCGAGCCGGGCCAGTCCGGCCCGCGCCAGCACCACGGCCGCGAGGTCGCCGTCTGGGCCGAGCGCCCTGGCCAGCCGGGTGCCGACGTTCCCGCGCAGGTCGACCACCTGCAGATCCGGCCGCAGCGCCCGCAGCTGCGCGGCCCGCCGGGGTGAGCCGGTGCCGACCGTCGCGCCGGGTGGCAGATCGTCCAGCCGGGCGCCACCGGCGCTGCACAGCACGTCGCGCGGATCGGCGCGCGGCGGGACGGCCGCGACCACCAGCCCGGGGGTGGCGGCCGTGGGCAGGTCCTTGAGCGAGTGCACCGCCAGGTCGCAGCGCCCGTCGAGCAGGGCCTCGCGCAGTGCGGCGGCGAACACCCCGGTGCCGCCGAGGCTGCTCAGCGGACCGGTCGCGACATCGCCGTGGGTCGTGATCCGCACCGTGTCGACCCGGAGGCCCAGCTCGCGCAGGGCGTCGGCGACATGGCCCGTCTGGGTCAGTGCCAGCTCGCTCGCGCGGGTTCCGACCAGCACGGCGGCGTCCTCGTCGGTCACGGGATCACGCCACGCGGGCGGCCGCGCCGCGCGCATCCTCGACCACGGCCGCCAGCCCGGTCCCGGCCACCCACGCCCCGGTGATCGTCAGCCCGGGCAGGTCGGCGGCGACGGCGCGCACCTGCGCGACCGCGTCCCGGTGGGCGGCGCTCGGCCGCGGTAGCGCCTGCGTCCAGCGCACGACGTCGGCCGCGACGAGCCGCTCGGCGTCCAGCGGCAGGCCGAGCAGGTGGCTCGCATCGGCCATGGCCAGCTCGACGAGCTGGCCATGGTCCTCCGGCAGCGCGGCGGTCTGCTCGCCGCCGCGCCCGTACGACAGGCGCAGCACATGACGACCCGGACCGGCCGCGCGGGCCAGCCACGGCCACTTCGCGGTCGCGTGGGTGAGCGCCTTGGCCCGCACCCCCTCGACCCCGGGGGCGACGAGCACGCCGGTTCCGCGCGGGGCGGCGTCCAGCCGGGGGTCGTCGAGGACGAGGGTCACCAGCACCACCGGCGCGCCCTGGTCGAGCGTGACCTCGGACAGCCCGGGCAGGCCGGTGAGCACGGGCGCGGCCAGCACCAGGTGCTCGGCCACCAGCGCCCCGTTCACAAGGTCGACGCGCCAGCCGTCCGCCGTGCGGTGCACCGCGGACGCCCGCTGCCGCGTGCGGATCTCGCCGGCGTGCGCCCGCAGGTCGGCGACCAGGGCGTCGGTGAGCCCGTGGATGCCGCCGTCGAGCCCGCACACCGCCGAACCCGCCGGTGCCGAGGCCGAGACGGTGCCGACCGCGCGGGCCAGGGACCCGTGGGCGCCCGGCAGTGCCGCCGCGAGGTGCGGGGCGACGGCGTCGAGCGCGATCGTGTCGGGGTCGGCGGCGTGGATGCCACCGACCACGGGGCGGACGAGGCGGTCGACCACGCGGCGGCCCATCCGCGCCTGCACGAGGGAGCCGAGGGTGTTCGCGTCGGCGCCGACGCGGGCCGGTGCGACCAGGTCGAACGAGGCGCGGACCGAGCCCCACAGGCCGATCGTGCCGCGGACGTCGGCGCTGAACGGGTGCGCCGGCAACCCGAGGACGCCCGTGCGCGGCAGCGGGTGCGGGCCGGTGGTCAGCTCGACCCAGGCTCCGGTCGGCGACGGGGTGCAGATCTGGTCGTGCAGGCCCAGGTCGTCGAGCAGGGCGGCGACCGTGCCGGACCGGGTGGCGAACGAATCGGCCCCGGCGTCGAGCACCAGCCCGGCGACGGTGTGCGAGCGGACCGACCCGCCGGGGGCGTCGCGGCCTTCGAGCAGCACGGTGCGGTGCCCGGCCCGCGCGAGGTCCCGGGCCGCGACCAGCCCGCTGATCCCACCCCCGACGACGACGGCGTCCACGTGTTCGAGGCTCATAGCGAGTGCACCAGCTCCACGACGTGGGTCAGCACGTCGGGGTCGGTGTCCGGCGGGACACCGTGCCCCAGGTTGACGACGTGCGCCGGGGCCGCGCGGCCGCGGTCGACGACGTCCCGCACATGGGCCTCCAGCACCGGCCACGGCGCAGCGAGCAGGGCCGGGTCGATGTTCCCCTGCAGCGGGACGGCTCCGCCGAGCCGGCGGTTCGCCTCGTCCAGCGGGACGCGGTGGTCGACGCCGACGACATCGGCGCCGGCGTCCCGCAGGGCGGGCAGCAGCTCGCCCGTGCCGGTGCCGAAGTGGACGCTCGGCACCCCGGCCTCGCGCACCGAGGTGAGCACGCGGGCCGAGGCGCCCTGCACATGGGCCCGGTAGTCGGCGGCCGACAACGAGCCGACCCAGGAGTCGAAGAGCTGGGCGGCGCGCGCCCCGGCCGCGATCTGCGCGCGCAGGAAGGCGGCACTGAGCGTGCTGGTCACGTCCATGAGCAGCGCCCAGGCGGTGGGGTCGGTGTGCATCAGCCGTCGGGCCGCCAGGTGGTCCCGGGAAGGGCCGCCCTCGACCAGGTAGGCGGCCAGGGTGAACGGCGCGCCGGCGAACCCGATGAGCGGCGTCCCGCCGAGCAGCCGGACCGCCTCGCTGACGCCGGCGGTGATGGGGGCGAGCCGTTGGTCGTCGAGCCGCGCGGTGTCGGCCAGCGCGGCCACCTGCGCGCGGGTGCGCACGGGTGCGCCGAACACCGGTCCGACGCCGGGCTCGATCCGCACGTCGACCCCGGCCAGGGCCAGCGGCACGACGATGTCGGAGAAGAAGATCGCGGCGTCCACCTGGTGCCTGCGCACCGGCTGGACCGTCAGCTCGGCGGCGAGGTCCGGGTCGAGACAGGCGTCCAGCATGGCGTGCCCGGCGCGTGCGGCGCGGTACTCCGGCAACGAGCGCCCGGCCTGCCGCATGAACCACACGGGCAGCCGTTCCGGACGACGCCCGGAGAATGCCTCCAGCAGCGCACTATTTGACGCCGCGTCATATCCTTTGTCGACGTCGAGAATGGCCACGACGTCATTGTGCCCGACATTTGAATGCGCCGGGCCGCCCCGGGGTGGCCCGTGTGGAGCAGATCAGCCGGCTGCGCCCGCCGGTGGGCCCCCGGCGCCGTCCGTGCCCGGCTCGGACCTGATCTCGGGCAGCGGCAGGTCGTCGTCGTGCGCGGGCACCGGCGGCTGCCACCGGGCGCCTGCCGGGGCCTCGATCCGCTGCGAGCGCAGACCGACCAGCTCGTCCAGGTCGACCCAGGTCTCCAGCACGTCCGCGTCGAGGGCCTGCATGCCGCGGCCGCGGGCGGCGTCGACGTCGTCGGCGGCCGGCACGATGTGGGCGACCTGGCGTCCGTCGCGCAGCACCTGGTCGACCACGCGCACCCGCAGGTCCCGCCAGGTGGCCGTCACGTCGAGCACCAGCACATCGTCGATGTCGGACGGGCTGACCTGGCGGAACCAGCGCCCCGGCGCACCCGGCCAGAAGCCCTGGGCCGGGTCGGGTTCGGTGCTGGTGCCCAGGATCACGCGACCGTCGACGAGGTCGGCCTCGATGTGGGTGCCCCGCCAGCGCACGACGGGGCCGGCGCAGACCGACAGCGGCGCCATCACGGGGGCCGGGCGCTCGCGGTCGGCCGGCACCCAGCCCGTGCCGAGGTGGCCGTACCGGGCCAGCAGCTCGAGCCCGCCGTCGGCGTACCGGCGGACGAGCTGGGCACCCGGCGGCACCCGGGTCTGCAGCAACCACCACAGCGGCACCGCGAACCCCGGTTCGCCCAGGTAGCGCATCGCCCAGGTGGCATCGAAGCGCAACAGGTCCACCCAGTCCGCGTCGGCCGTCCACCCCGACCCCGGCGCGTGGAGCCCGTGCACGGCCGCCAGGTCGGTGATGCTGCGGGCGAACCGGACGTCCGAGACCCGGACCACGTAGCCACCCACCCGGTCGTATCCCTGATCCAGGTACGCCCGGGACAGCCGTGGCGACACGGCCTTCTGCAGGAGGGTCATCGAGGTCCTTACCGGCGCCAGAATCCCGCGTCCCGGGGCGATCGGGACGAATCGGGCGGGTGAAGCGTGCCGCCTGGGGTGGTCCGGGGTCCAGTCGGTTCACCCGATCGGCCGCGTGGCTGTGGACGGGGTCGGCCGGTGTCGACGCCCTTCACTCCATGGAGTGAATCGTATGACGAGGCCTTCTGAACTGGTCGGTCGTCCGGTTAGCGTCCGTTCGCGCCGTGTGCCAGCTGTGGGGCAGCGCACCGGGGGCTGAGTGGCCCCCGGGTGGTTGCTGAGCGGCCGGGGTGCGGTCGGGCGGGGGGTGACGGTGGAACGCGTGTGTGGTCGGCCTTCGCCGGAGCGGGCTTCGTCGCCGGCGTAGAGGACCGCGTGGCCGCCTCCTGGACGTTCTATCCCTGGGCCCACTGAGAACAGGCGGAGGTCTTGCTGGCAGTGTCGAACGATGTCTTGAAGGTGTCTGGCGGAACTGTCGTTCGGATACCGGGCGAGAGGCTTCTCAACATCTCGATTCCCATGGTTCAGATCGTCCTCACGCCTGAAGGGGTCGGCCTCCGATCGAAATGGGCCATGGCAGCCTGGGCCGCGAGCGACTACGCGCGATATGCGGATCCTCAGGATCCGGATCCGCGCAGACACCTCTGGGCGGCGACTTGGTCCGAGATAGTCGAGATGAGATTCGGTGGGCGACGATTTGGTGTCCGGACCGAGACGTCGGGCGGGTTCCTATTCAGCACAAGGCGGCGGGCCGAGATGAACAAGATTGTGGAGTATCTGACACAGCGCGAAGTACCGCTCGAGGCGCGCAAGCCGAATGTCACGTTTCTGTATCGCCATGGTCGACGGACATGATCCACCAGCGGCATGGAATGGGTTCGGGGACGGTGCACGGAGTACCGCGCTTCATCGGGGCCAGCCGGGGGCCCGCCTCGAGTCCCGAACGGAAGGCGTCGATCCGGGCACTCGTGCATCTAGGACTGAGCCCGCTGGTCGTGGTGCTCGGCTTCTTCGTTGCGATCCGGTGGGAGGGGATTCAACAGGGCGTCGCGTTCATCGACGCGTGGGCTGTCTCCATCGCCCTCATGGCCGGCGTGGCGCGCGCGGCACCTCCGGCAGCGCGGGACGCCCCGAGGACTCCGTGCGGGCTCGTGAGTGCCTTTCGCGAGTACATAGGATTTCACTTCACCGTAGGCCCGCTTCGCCAGCGAAGCACCGAACTGGTCGTCGTGATTGCCTGGCTGCTCCCCGTCGTGCTCTTCCTCCTGCTCTGGCTCAACGCTGTCGTGGGGATCGTTGGGGCGGCAACCTCTCGATGAGTATGGAACTCGGCAGGTGCCAGGCGTTCGAGGGAGCGCCCGGAGGAGGCCAGGTCAAGCGACCTACCCCCTGGTCCAGTTCGGGAGGGAGAGCGGGCGCGTGACCACAGGTGGAGCGTTCCTCTTCAAGGACGGGAGGACGCAGGTCAACGTCACGATCCCGTGGGCCGTGCTCGACCTTCGTGAGTCGGGACTGGACGTCCGGATCGAGCCGGGCTGGATGGCTGCGATCGCGCGCGGGATGTCGCACCTGTGGCTTCACCGCAGACCACTTCCGAGCGCGGGCCCGGCGTGGTCCGCCACCTGGCCGCAGATCGCGCGGGCGCTCGTCGGTCCCGGTTCGGTGCTGCTGGTCGCCGCCGACGGTGCAGGCGTGAGATTTGGGGCGTGGGGCGCGCACAGCCTCGAACCGACAGTCGAGGCCCTCTGGACCCACGGCGTCCCCGTCCAGCTCGTCGAGGGCACCTGGTGGTACGCGGTGTCTCCAAGGTTGTTCCGGCGACGCCTGGCGATCCGGCCGTAGCCAGGCTTGAGGAGGTCGTAGCGCGGCACTCCAGACGGCCTGGACAAGCGAGTGGGGCTCGGCGTTCATCCGGCACCCCGCGGATCACCGCGCCCGTGCACCACCCGCAGCCGCAGCCGCAGCAGGCAGCGCGTCGGCGATCCGGCTCAGCGCCGCCTCGTCGTGCGCGGCCGAGACGAACCAGGCCTCGAACGCCGAGGGCGGCAGGTAGACCCCGCCGTCGAGCAGCGCGTGGAAGAACGGTGCGTACCGCCAGTGCTCGGTCGCCTGCATGCCGGCGTAGTCGTGCACGGGCTGGTCCGTCCCGAAGGCGATCGAGAACAGGTTCCCGGCACGCTGCACGTGGTGCGCCACCCCGGCGGCGGTGAGGGCGTCGGAGACCAGGGCCTGCAGCGTGGTCGAGGCCGCGTCGATGCGGGAGTACACGTCGGCGTCGGCCAGGCGGAGCTGGGCGAGCCCCGTCGCGGTAGCGACCGGGTTCCCGGACAGCGTGCCCGCCTGGTAGACGGGGCCTACCGGTGCGAGCAGGTCCATCACCTCGGCGCGGCCCGCGACGGCCGCCACCGGTAGCCCGCCGCCGATCACCTTGCCGAAAGTCAGCAGATCGGGGGCCCAGCCCTCGCGGGCGCCCTCCAGCCCCCACCAGCCGGCCGGCGAGACGCGGAACCCGGTGAGCACCTCGTCCTGGATGAGCAGCGCACCGTGCTCGGCGGTGATCGCCCGCAGTGCCGCATTGAACCCGGGGCGCGGGGGGACCACGCCCATGTTGGCGGCAGCGGCCTCGGTGATCACCGCGGCGATCCGGTCACCGTGCAGGGCGAACGCGGTGCGCACGGCCTCCACGTCGTTGTACGGCAGGACGAGAGTCTCGGCCGCGACCGCAGCGCTCACCCCCGCCGAACCGGGCAGGGCCAGCGTGGCGACGCCCGAGCCCGCGGCGGCCAGCAGCGCGTCGACGTGCCCGTGGTAGCAGCCGGCGAACTTGATGACGAGGTCGCGTCCGGTGGCACCGCGGGCCAGCCGCAGCGCCGTCATCGTCGCCTCGGTGCCGGTGGAGACCAGCCGCACCTTGGCCGCCGGGGGGACGCGGGCGGCGATCTCCTCGGCCAGCTCGGCCTCCCCGGTGGTGGGTGCCCCGAACGACAGCCCGCGACCGGCCGCCTCGCGTGCCGCCTCGACGATGACGGGGTGTGCGTGCCCGACGAGCGCGGGGCCCCATGAGCCCACGAGGTCGACGTACTCGCGCCCGTCGACGTCCCGCACCAGCGCACCGGAGGCCGAGGCCAGGAACCGGGGGGTGCCGCCGACCGACCCGAACGCCCGGACCGGGGAGTCGACCCCGCCCGGGATGAT
The DNA here is from genome assembly GCA_018898235.1 of Actinomycetota bacterium. Taxonomy (GTDB): domain Bacteria; phylum Actinomycetota; class Actinomycetes; order Actinomycetales; family Cellulomonadaceae; genus Cellulomonas. The sequence continues at coordinate 12,480 of JAHIJU010000101.1, forward strand.
CCGCAGGGCCCGGGCGAACGCCGCCTCGCTGCTGGTCGGGGCTGGCGGGCGGGGCGGTGTCGCGGAGGTCACCGGGGCATTGTCGCGCGTGGTGGCGCCGCTGCCGAAATCGCAGGAATTCTTGGTCGACCGCTGACCGTGGGGCGCGCCGGTGTCGAATGCGGACGGATTGTTGCGACGCGGCGTCAGATCGAAATCACGTGCGGGAGGTGCGCCGGCGCGGCCCCGACCGGCACGAACGCTCCGAGGTGGGCATCCGCCGTCCGCTCGGCGTGTCATTTTCTCGACACCGCGTCAGAACGGTCGATCACCTCGAAGAATGACCGCGAAGATTGCACGGGAGCACCGTGCGCGTGCTTCACTTCGTCCCGTGGTCCTGCTCGCACTCACCGCCGACCACCACGATCTCGACCTCGGGACCCTCGAGCTGCTCTCGTCACAGGTGACGGGTCTGGGCGCCGAGCTCGTGGCCTCCGGCGCAGCCCTCGGCGCCGTGACGCTCGCCACCTGCAACCGGGTCGAGCTCTACCTCGACACCGCGACGCCCGAGGCCGCCCGCGCCGACGGTCTGGCCGGCCTCGAGCGCCGGGCCGGGCCGCGCGCCACGGCCGGCCTGCGGCTCTGGACCGACCGCCCCGCCATCGAGCACCTGTTCGCCGTGACCGCCGGGCTGGAGTCGATGGTCGTCGGCGAACGCGAGATCGTCGGCCAGGTGCGCACCGCGCTCGCCGACGCGCACGCCGCCCGGCTCACCACCCCCCTGCTGGAGGCCGCGTTCCAGAACGCCTCCCGCGTCTCGCGCGATGTCGAGGCCCGGACCGGCCTCGGCGCCGCCGGACGTTCGATGGTGGCCGTCGCGCTGGACATCGCCGGCGCCGACCTGGCGGCCGACTGGTCGGCCCTGCGCACCCTGCTGGTCGGCACCGGCTCCTACGCCGGGGCGAGCCTGGCCGCCCTGCGTGAACGCGGGGTGCGCGACGTCCAGGTCCACTCCGGCAGCGGGCGCGCACACGCCTTCGCCGAACGGCACGGCGCACGGCCCGCACCGGACCTCGTCGCGGCGCTGGCCGAGGTCCACCTCGTGGTGGCCTGCAGCGGCGTCGGCGGCGTGCCGTTGTCCGCCCGCCGGTTGAGCGACGCGCGCGCCGGATCGGGCCGGCCGCTCGTCGTGGTCGACCTGGCGCTCGCGCACGACGTCGAACCCGCGGTGGCGGACCTGCCCGGGGTGCGGCTCGTGACCATGCGCGACGTCGCGGCGCACGCCCCCGACGCCGGTGAGCCGGCGCGGGCCGCCCGGGCGGACGTGGCTGCCGCCGCGGCCCGGTTCGAGACCGACCGCCGGGTGCGCGCCTGGGACGTCCGGATCGTCGCCGCTCGGGCCCAGGTGCTCGCCGCCCTGCCCGACGACCCCGACGGGCTGGCCGCAGCACGTCGGCGCGCCCACACACAGATGCACGGGCCCACGGCGCGTGCGCGGGCCGCGGCGCGCGTGGGTGACGAGACGGCCTACGAGGAGGCGCTCGCCGAGCTGTCGGCGCTGGTCACGGCGGCCTTCTCCTAGGGTGCAGGGATGAACGATCCGCACCCGGCGCCCGCCCCCGTCCCCGACGACGTCCGGGCGGCACTGGCCCGCATCGTCGCCCCGCTCGGTGACCTGACCGGCATTGAACGTCTCACCGGGGGGATGTTCGCCACCACCTACCGGCTGACCCTGGCCGATGGCACCCGCGTGGTCGCCAAGACCGCCCCGGCCGACGCCGGGCAGCTGCTGCGCTACGAACGCGACCTCATCCGCGCCGAGGCGATCGTCTACCGGCTCGCCGAGCCCTACCCGGACCTGCTCATGCCGCGCGTGCTGCTCACGGACTACAGCCGCACCGAGCTGCCGGGCGATGTCGTGGTCGCCAGCCACGCCCGCGGGGTCCCGGCCGACCAGGGGCCGGAGGTGACCGACGAGCTGCTCGCCGCCCGCCGCCGCCGGCTCGGGTCGCTCATGGCCGGTCTGCACGCTCTGCACGGCGACCGCTTCGGCTACGTCGAACCGGGGACGTCCCTGCGAGGTGCCACCTGGCCCGAGGCGTTCGGCCGGATGATCGACGCGGTGCTGTCCGACGCCCACCGGTGGGATGTGGACGTGGCGGCCTCCCGGGTGCGCGCCGCGCTCGTCAGACATGCGGACGCCCTCGCGACGGTCGAGCACCCATCGCTCGTGCACGCCGACCTGTGGCCGGGCAACCTGTTCGTCGACCCGGACAGCGGTGACCTCACCGCCGTGATCGACCCGGAGCGGGCGTTCTGGGGCGACCCGCTGTTCGACCTGGTCGGGGCGGACCCGTTCCGGTTGGGACCGCCCGCGGCCGATCTGCTGGCGGGCTACCGCCAGGCCGGGGCCGACCTCCCGCTCGGCACGGCCCACGGCGACGCCCGCTACGCGCTGTGCCAGCTCATGATGGCGCTCGTCATGCTGGTCGAGGTGGCACCGCGGGGCTACGCGGGGGACTGGCTGCCCGCGCACCTGGAGGCCGTGACCGCCCTGCACCGGTCGGCGCTCGACCGGCTGGAGTGATCCGGCCGCGGCCGCGGGGCGGGCCTTAGCCCAGGTGGTCCACCAGCCGTGACGCCAGCCCGGTGTACGACGCCGGGCTCATGGCCTGCAACCGGGCGGCCACATCATCGGGCAGACCCAGGCCGCCGATGAACTCGCGCATCTCGTCGGCGGTCAGCCGGTGCCCGCGGGTCAGCTCCTTGAGCCGTTCGTACGGGTTGGCCATCCCCTCGACCCCCGCGACCGAGGCGGCCCGCATGGCCGACTGCACGGGTTCGGCGAGCACCTCCCAGTTCGCGTCGAGCTCGGCGGACAGCGTCGCCTCGTTCACCGCGAGCCCGGCCAGCCCGCGACGCACGTTGTCGATGGCCAGCAGCGAGTGGCCGAACGCCGGGCCGATGTTGCGCTGGGTGGTCGAGTCGGTGAGGTCGCGCTGCAACCGGCTGGTCACGAGGGTCGAGGCCAGCGTGTCGAGCAGCGCGCAGGACAGCTCGAGGTTGGCCTCGGCGTTCTCGAACCGGATCGGGTTCACCTTGTGCGGCATGGTCGAGCTGCCGGTCGCGCCGGGCACCGGGATCTGGATGAACACCCCGCGCGAGATGTAGGTCCACACATCGGTGGCCAGGTTGTGCAGGACGCGGTTGAACCGGGCCACATCGGCGTACAGCTCGGCCTGCCAGTCGTGCGACTCGATCTGGGTGGTGAGGGGGTTCCAGGTCAGGCCCAGGTGCTCGACGAACGTGCGGGACACCTGCTGCCAGTCGGTGCCCGGCACGGCGGCCAGGAACGCGCCGTAGGTCCCGGTGGCTCCGTTGAGCTTGCCCAGGTACTCGTCGGTGCCGATGCGGGTGAGCTGGCGGCGCAGGCGGTGGGCGAGCACCGCGAGCTCCTTGCCGAGGGTGGTCGGGGTCGCGGGCTGGCCGTGCGTGAGCGCGAGCATCGGCCGGTCCCGCTGCTCACGCGCCAGGGTCGCGACCTGGTCGACCAGACCGTTCGCGGCGGGCAGCCACACCTGCTGGACGGCGCCGCGCACCATGAGCGCGTAGCTCAGGTTGTTGACGTCCTCGCTGGTGAGCGCGAAGTGCACGAGCTCGCCGACCCCGGGCAGCACGGTGTCGACCAGGTGCTCGGGGGCGGTCGCCAGGCGGCGCTTGAGGAAGTACTCGACGGCCTTGACGTCGTGCACCGTGACCCGCTCGATCTCGGCGAGCTCGGCCACCTGCTCGGGGCCGAACGTCGCGACCACATCGCGCAGGTACGCCTGCTCGGCGGCGGTGAGCGTCGGCGCGCCGGGGACGGCTCCGGTGGATGCCAGGTGGAGGAGCCACTCGACCTCGACGTGCAGCCGCTCGCGGTTGAGCGCGGCCTCCGACAGGTGGTCGACCAGGGGGGCGACGGCCGGGCGGTAGCGCCCGTCGAGCGGGCCGAGGGCGATCGGCGGGACGACGTCGGCCAGGCTCACGCGTGCAGGGGTCGGCATGCCGCCATCATCCCGCAGACCGGGGGTCGGGTCGGGCGGGCGGTCACGACCCGTCCCCAGCCCGGGCCCCGGCGCCCCGCGCGCGACGATGCATCCGGTCGGGCCGATCCCGCGCGGTCCCCGCCCTAGCGTCCCCGCCATGACCGATGCCCTCCAGCTCGCCCACGCCGATCTGGTGACCGCCCGCGGCCTGGTCGTCGGTGCCGCTCAGGTGCAGTGGACCGGACCGGCCGCCGACCGGTTCCGCACCGAGCTCGACGACGCCGCCGCAGCCGTCGCGGCGTTGGCCGCGGACATCGCCGGGATCGGGCCGCCCCGCCCCTGGGCCGTCCCGATCGTGCGGGCGCTGCTGTGAGCCAGACCCCGCCGGGCTGCGTCGGGACCCCGCCGGGTCAGCTGCTCGACTTCTCCGGATCTGGCACGGTGGTCGTCACCCCGGAGGATCTGGCGCTGGCGGCCGGCTCCCTCGCCCGGGCCGCCGACCTGCTGCGCGGGGCGGCGCTCCACCTGGTGCGCGCCGCCGTCGACCCGCTGCGGATCGCCGACCCGAGCTGCGTCGCAAGGATCGGCTGGTCGCAGGCCCGGCTCCTGGCGCTCGCGGAGCAGGTGGAGGTGCTCGCCGGGCGCACCGCCGCCACGGGTGCCGCCTACGCGGGCGCCGACGACTCCGGTGTCCAGCTCGCCGGGACCCTCGGGGGTGTGCTCGGTGACAACCCGGTGCTGCTGCTGCCGGCGGCACTGCTCGCGGCGCAGGGCGTGGCCACGGTCTTCGGCGCCGAGCTGATGGCCGGGGCTCTCACCGGCCGGCACGGTTCGGTCGCCGAGGCCTGGACCCGGACCACCGGTGAGCTGACCCAGGACGGTCGGGCAGCGGTCCTGACCGGCCTGCTCGCCGGTGTCGTCCAGGGCCTCGGCCCGGGGCGGGCGCCGGCCCGCACCGACGTCCCGACCGTCGTCGCCGGTCTGCGGACTATGACGGGGGACCCGCCGCCAGCCGTCACGGTGCCGCTCGACGAGGCCCCCGACCTACCCGCGCCGACAGGCCTGGCCGATGCCGTGTCCGCCGTCGACCAGGCCTACGGGGTCGACGGGCGCACTGGTGTGATCCTCGTCCAGCGCACCGAGCACGAGGACGGCCCGCCCAGCTGGTTGGTCGCGATCCCCGGCACCCAGTCCGGGGCGCTCGGCGGCGACACCGTCACCGACATGACCACCAACCTGGCGCTCGAAGGCGGTGTGCCGGACCAGATGACGGGCGCCGTGCTCGACGCGATGGAGCAGGCCGGCATCGCCCCGGGCGACCCGGTCGTGCTGTCCGGTCACAGCCAGGGTGGGATGACGGCGCAGGCCGTGGCCGTGGCGGCCGGGTCCGCGTACTCGATCCGCTCGGTGGTCACGTTCGGCTCCCCGACCATCCCGCAGCCGATGCCGTGCGAGGTCCGCGTGTTCGCGCTGGAGCAGACCCAGGACGCGGTCCCCGACCTCGACGGCCGGGCGGGGACGCCGACCGCACCGAACACCCTCGTCGTCCGGGGGGATGCGGCGACGGACGCGACCGGTCCGGTGCCGGGACCCGCCGCCGCGCACGAACGCGCCGGCTACGAGGCACTGGCCAGGCTGGCCGACGAGTCGATGCGCCAGCAGGACCTCACCGTGCCAGGCATGGAGGGCGCCCCGGGTGCGAGCACCACCACGGCCTACCAGGCGACGCGGGAGGCCGCCGTGGTGGCCACCGTCCCGCCGACCATGACGGCGGCGCCGTGAGCGGTGCCGCCCGGGGCGCGCTCAGCTGCGGTCGGACCGGCTCGCTGGGATCATCGCGGACAGCGCGAACGAGACCACCGAGACGATCAGTGCCGCGAGCACCGCCGTCCCGAAGTCGTTGATCGTGATCCCCCAGTTGGTCGCCGAGGTGATCCATGCCGTCAGCATCAGCATGAGCGCGTTCACGACCAGCGTGAACAGCCCGAGCGTGAGGATGTAGAGCGGGATCGACAGGACCTGGACGATCGGCTTCACGACGGCGTTCACGATGCCGAACACGAGGCCGACCAGCAGGTAGATGCCGATCTCCTCGGTCGTGGTGCTCGCGCCCTGGACGGTGAAACCGGGGAGCACGAGGGTGGCGAACCAGATCGCGACGCCGTTGATGATCACCCGCACGATGAAGGACATGCCCCGATCCTGCCAACTGCGGACCGCGCGTGCACGGGACGTCCGCCGGGGGCCCGGGTGGCATGCTGTCGCCCGTGACTCGCGTCCCGCTGCGCAAGGCCCTCGCCGATCTTCCCGCCTACGTCCCCGGGGCACGGTCGCCCGTCGGCGCGCAGGCGTACAAGCTGTCGTCGAACGAGAACCCGTACCCGCCGCTGCCGACCGTGATGGCCGCCATCGCCGATGCCGCCGTCGACGTGAACCGGTACCCGGACATGTACGCGACCGAGCTCTCGGAGGCGGTCGCCACAGCGCTCGGGGTCGGTGTCGACACGGTCGTCCCGGCCAACGGGTCGGTCGCCGCGCTGGGGCACGTGCTGTCGGCCGTGTGCGAGGTCGGCGACGAGGTGGTCGTCCCATGGCGCTCCTTCGAGGCCTACCCGATCGCGGTGACGCTGGTCGGTGCGGTCGGGGTCCGGGTGCCCGTCGCCGCCGACGGCCGCCTCGACCTCGCGGCCATGGCGGCGGCGGTCACCAGCCGCACCCGGGTGATCCTGGTCTGCACGCCCAACAACCCCACCGGCCCCGCGGTGCACGCCGACGAGCTCGACGAGTTCCTCGCGGCCGTCCCGGGTGATGTGCTCGTGGTGCTCGACGAGGCGTACGTCGAGTTCGTGCGGGACCCGCAGGCCGCCGACGGGCTCGCGGTGTTCGCGGCGCACCCCAACGTCGTCCTGCTGCGCACCTTCTCCAAGGCCTACGGGCTGGCCGGGCTGCGGGTGGGGTACGCGGTCGCCCGGCCTCGGCTGGCCGCCGGGATCCGCCAGGCCTCGACCCCGTTCGGTGTCTCGAACGTGGCCCAGCTCGCGGCCGTGGCCTCGCTCGGGGTCACGGCCGAGCTCGACCGGCGGGTCGATGCGATCGTCGCCGAGCGCACCCGGATGCTCGCCGGGCTGCGCGCGCAGGGCTGGACCGTGCCGGACTCGCAGGCCAACTTCGTCTGGCTGGGGATCGGTGAGCGCGCCCTCGCGTTCGCGGAGGCCTGCAGCCGGGCCGGGGTCCTGGTCCGCCCGTTCGCCGGTGACGGGGTGCGGATCAGCGTCGGGGAGCCCGAGGCCACGGACATCCTGCTCGAGGTCACGGACGCCGACCCGCACAAGGGCTGAGTCGTCGCGGGCGCTGCTCTGGAGGCTGCCCACAAAGCCGGGGCGCCGGTCTTGTCGAGGACCGTTCCGCGGAACCTACGGTTGCGTAGCCTACGCTGGCGTAGGTTCGGCACCGCCGGACCGCGCCCCCTTCACCAGCACCATCCGGACCTGTGTCCGGCGGCCCGATCCGGGTCCTCCCCGGGACCAGCGGGCGCCCCCGACAGGTACGGCGCAGCATGTCCCGGGCACCCCTGAAGCCCTCTGTCCCCCGACGGCCCGGCCCCACCGGCGCCCGCGTCGTCGAAGGAAGAACGGAGAACCGTGAGCCACGAACCCACCGGCCCGCTGTCCGACGTCGGTCTCGTCCGCCTGCTCGACCCGAGCGGTGAGCGCGTGCCCGATGAGCAGTTCGACGCCTACGCCGCCGACCTGACGCCCGACCACCTGCGCACGATGTACCGCAACATGGTGCTGGTGCGCCGGTTCGACCGCGAGGCCACCGCGTTGCAGCGGCAGGGCGAGCTCGCACTGTTCGCCCAGTGCGAGGGCCAGGAGGGCGCCCAGGTCGGGTCTGCCCACGCCCTCGCCCCCCAGGACCAGGTGTTCCCGTCCTACCGCGAGCACGGTGTGGCTCACGTGCGCGGCATCGACCTGCCCGAGGTGCTGCGGCTGTTCCGCGGCGTCGACCAGGGCGGCTGGGACCCGACGCACGGGTTCCACCTGTACACGTTGGTCATCGGCTCGCACGTGCTGCACGCCACCGGGTACGCCATGGGCGTCCAGCGCGACGGGCTGGTCGGCACCGGCGACCCGGCGAAGGACACCACGACCATCGTCTACTTCGGCGACGGCTCGACCGCCCAGGGCGACGTCAACGAGGCGATGGTCTTCGCCGCCGTGAACCACGCGCCGGTCGTCTTCTTCTGCCAGAACAACCAGTGGGCGATCTCCGAGCCGACCAGCCGGCAGGCCGTGCGGCCCATCGCCGACCGGGCGCCCGGTTTCGGCATCCCCTCGGTGCGGGTCGACGGCAACGACCCGATCGCCTGCTACGCCGTGACCCGCTGGGCCGCCCAGCGCGCCCGCGACGGTCACGGCCCGACGTTCGTGGAGGCGCTCACCTACCGGATGGGCGCGCACACCACCTCCGACGACCCGACGCGGTACCGCACGAGCGAGGAGGAGGAGACCTGGCGCCGGCGCGACCCCATCGACCGGCTGCGGGCCCACCTGGTCGCCACCGGTGAGCTGCCCGAGGTGGTCGAGGCCGAGATCGCGCAGGCCGCCGACGATCTGGGCGAGCGGATCCGCACGGAGGTCCGGGCGATGGATGCCCCGGCCAAGACCAGCATCTTCGAGCACGTCTACGCCACGCCGCACTCCGTCGTCGACGGCGAGCGCGCCTGGTACACCGAGTACGAACGATCCTTCCTCGACGCGGGGAGCCAGCGATGACCATGACCAGCGAACGCGCCGTGCAGGCACCCGCCGGGGTGCAGCGACTGCCGATGGCCAAGGCGATCAACGCCGGGCTGCGGCGGGCCCTGTCCGAGGACGACCACGTCATGCTCATGGGCGAGGACATCGGCCGGCTCGGCGGGGTGTTCCGGGTGACCGACGGGCTGCACGCCGACTTCGGTGACTCCCGCGTGGTCGACACCCCGCTCGCCGAGTCCGGCATCGTCGGCACCGCCATCGGGCTCGCGCTGCGCGGCTACCGGCCGGTGTGCGAGATCCAGTTCGACGGGTTCATCTTCCCGGCGTTCGACCAGATCACCACCCAGCTCGCCAAGATGCACTACCGGTCGAAGGGCCGGCTCACGCTGCCCGTCGTGATCCGGGTGCCGTTCGGCGGTGCGATCGGGGCGATCGAGCACCACAGCGAGTCCCCCGAGGTGCTGTTCGCGCACACCGCCGGGCTGCGCGTGGTGAGCCCGTCGACGCCGGCCGAGGCATACACGATGATCCGCCAGGCCATCGCGAGCCCTGACCCGGTGCTGTTCTTCGAGCCCAAGTCCCGGTACTGGGAGAAGGGCGAGGTCGACCTGGACGCCCCGGCCGACCCGCTGGGCCTGGACAAGGCCCGCGTGGTGCGCCCCGGCACCGACGTCACCGTCGTCGCCTACGGCCCGACGGTCGCCACCGCGCTCAAGGCGGCCGACGCCGCTGCGGCCGAGGGCACCTCGATCGAGGTCGTCGACCTGCGCGCGATCTCCCCGCTGGACACCGCGACCATCGCCGAGTCCGTGCGCCGCACCGGGCGCTGCATCGTCGTGCACGAGGCGCCGGTGCTCTACGGCGTCGGGGCCGAGGTGGCGGCCCGGGTGACCGAGGAGTGCTTCTACTCGTTGGAGGCGCCCGTGCTGCGGGTCGGCGGGTTCCACATGCCGTACCCGGTGGCCAAGCTCGAGCACGAGTACCTGCCCTCCCTGGACCGCGTGCTCGACGCGGTCGACCGCACGATGGGGTTCTGATGCCGACGTACCAGCAGTTCCTGCTCCCGGACGCCGGGGAGGGCCTCACCGAGGCCGAGATCGTCGAGTGGCGGGTCGGCCCCGGCGACCCGGTGGCCGTCAACCAGGTCATCGTCGAGATCGAGACCGCCAAATCGCTCGTCGAGCTGCCGTCGCCGTGGGCCGGGGTCGTCACCCGGCTGCTCGTGCCGCTCGGTGCGACCGCCGAGGTCGGCGCCCCGATCATCGAGATCGACGTCGACCCGGGCGGCACCCCGGCCCCGGCGGTCGCCCTCGGGCACCTGGTGTCCGGTCCGGACCGTTCCTCGGCCGAACCGGGCGGGGCCGATGAGCTCGCTGCCGCCGGAGCCGAACCGCGGACCGCCGTGCTCGTCGGGTACGGCGTCGGTGAGCAGGGTGCGGGCCGCCGGCCACGTCGGGGAGCCACCGGTCCCGCCGTTCCGGCCGCGACCACCCTCGTGCGCTCCACCGCGCCGGCCGCCCCCGCAGCGCTCGCTCCCGCAGCCTCGGCCGCGCTCGTCGTCGCGCCCGCCGCAGTGGCACCCACCTCGACGGTCCCCACCGAGTCGGCCGACACCCCGGCCCGCCGGCCCCCGCACGCCCTGGCCAAACCGCCCGTGCGCAAGCTGGCGCGCGACCTCGGGATCGACCTCGACGCCATCGCCGGCACCGGCCCTGGTGGGATCGTCACACGTGAGGACCTCCTCGCCCACGGCACCAAGGCCGAACCGCGCACCCTGGCGACGTACGCGGCCGACGACCGGCCGTGGCTCGCCTCGGGTGCGGTGACGGGTGACGGCCGCCAGACCCGGGTCCCGGTCAAGTCGGTGCGCAAGCGGACCGCCGAGGCGATGGTGGCCAGCGCGTTCACCGCCCCGCACGTCACGGTCTTCCACACGGTCGACGTGACCCGCACCATGCGGCTGGTCGCCCAGCTGCGCGAGGACCGTGAGTTCGCCGATGTGCGGGTCACCCCGCTGCTCATCGCGGCGAAGGCGCTGCTCATCGCGGTCAACCGGCACCCGGAGATCAACGCGAGCTGGGACGACGAGGCCCAGGAGATCGTCTACAAGCACTACGTGAACCTCGGGATCGCGGCGGCGACCCCGCGCGGGCTCCTGGTGCCCAACATCAAGGACGCCCACCGCCTCGGCCTGCACGAGCTGGCCCAGGCCATCGCCGAGCTCACCGCCACCGCCCGTAGCGGGAAGACCAGCCCCGCCGACCTGTCCGACGGCACGATCACCGTGACGAACGTCGGGGTGTTCGGCATCGACACCGGCACGCCGATCCTCAACCCGGGTGAGGCCGCGATCCTGGCGTTCGGCTCGGTCCGCGAGCAGCCCTGGGTGCACAAGGGCAAGGTCAAGGTGCGCCAGGTGACCCAGCTCGCGTTGAGTTTCGACCACCGGCTGGTCGACGGTGCGCTCGGGTCACGCGTCCTCGCCGACGTCGCGGCGGTGCTGGGGGACCCGTCGCGGGGGCTGGTCTGGGGCTGACGCCGCCTGCGCGATCAGCTCGGCGGGGACCACGGGGAGCGGCCGGACCCGACGGTGACGCCCAAGAGATGTCGACGCCCTGGGACTGGAGCCCCTCGACCTGGGCGGCGGCCGGCCGGCCGCCCGGTCAGAGGCCCAGGTCCGAGACCGCGCCGGACATCGGTTCGAGTGCCGCGCGCTCGTCGTCGGTGAGGATGTCCCGGTAGTACCGGTAGATGTTCGACGTGGCCGCGAGCTGCGCCCCGGCGGTGTCGCCGGTCCGGATCCGTTCGGCGAGCGCGGCGGCGTCGTCGGCGGAGCGGTGGACCCGCAGCCCCCGGTTGACCTCGGTCTCCAGCCGGCGCTGGGCGAGCTCGGTGAGCGCACCGCCGACGGCGGACCCGCAGGCCTCAAGGAGCCGGTTGCCCGAGGCGCGTCGGATCGCCTCGTGGAAGCCCTGCAGCCGGGTGCCGAACTCGGCCGGGTCGATCTCCTCGGCGTCGGCGAGCTCCGCCAGACCCCGCACCGCGGCGTCGATCTGGTCGAGGTCGGCCTCGCGGTGGTGGATCGCCGCGAGCAGCGCCGCCTGGCCGTCGACGACGAGCCGGAACTGCAGCAGCTCGGCCCGGGAAGCGCCCTCCTGGCGGGTCATCCGCAGCAGCGGGCCCTCGAGCACCTCCGGCGAGAATGGCAGCACCACCGGGCCGCGCGGGTCGCCCGGCCGGGAGTCGACGAGACCCGTCGCATGCAGCACCCGCATGGCTTCGCGGACGGTCGCGCGGCTCACGGAGAAGGTCTCCATCAGCCGACGCTCACCAGGCAGCCGGTCGCCGGCCCGCAGCTCGCCGGTGGCGACGCCCTGCTCGATCTGCTCCACGATCTGCTCGTACGCGTTGACCCTGCGTACCGGTGTGAAGTCCACTGCGCGTCTCCCTGACCTCGACGGTCGACGGCTGCCCGTCGGTCCTGCCGAGCCGGTCGACGTGGTCGACCCGATGCTGGCCGGACCAGTATCCCTTGCCTGGTCCCGCGCCCGCCGGGTCGTCACCGAACGGGCGCGGGCCGGCGTCAGGCCGCGTCCAGGCGCGGGACGGCGCGCAGCAGCTCCGCGGTGTAGCGGTGCAGCGGGTTGTCGAACACCGCCTGCGTCGGCCCGCACTCGACGATGCGCCCGGCGTTCATCACCGCGACCGTGTCGCACGCGTGCCGCACGACGTGCAGGTCGTGCGAGACGAACACCATCGTGAGGTCGTGCTCGACCATGAGGTCGTCGAGCAGGTTGAGCACCTGGGCCCGGACCGACACGTCGAGCGCGGAGACCGCCTCGTCGGCCACGAGCAGGCGCGGGCGGGTGATGAGCGCACGTGCGATGGCGATGCGTTGGCGCTGACCGCCGGAGAACTGGTGCGGGAACCGGTCGGTCGCGGACCGGGGCAGCCCCACCTGCTCGAGCAGCTCGACCACCCGCTCGTACCGTTCGTCGCGCGTCACCCCGCGCAGCGGCTCGGACACGATGTCGAGAACCCGCATCCGTGGGTCGAGGGAGCCCATCGGGTCCTGGAACACGATCTGCACGGCTGAGCGCAACCAGCGCAGCCGTGAGTCGCGCTGACCCACGATCTCCCGGCCCTCCACCGTGACCGAGCCGGAGGTGGCGGCGTCCAGACCGGTGAGGATGCGCAGCAGCGTGGACTTGCCGCACCCGGACTCACCCACGATGCCGAACCGCTGCCCGGGGCGGACGTCGAACGACACGCCCTTGAGGGCCTCGACCCGCACCGACCGGCCCAGCGGACCGCCGGAGCGGGTGTAGGTGCGGGTCGCCTCGGTCACGGCCAGCAGCGGGGCGACGCCCGCGGTGCGGTTGAACACGAGCGATGAGCCGTCCGCGGCGATCACCTCATGCGGCCCGGGGGTGGGCACGGTGGGTCGCACGGCGGGCCGTGCGACCGGCGCCGGGGCGCGGTCGACCGAGTCCGCAGGGCCCGACGGGTCCGACGGGTCCGACGTATCGATGATCGTGACCAGCCGGCCACTCGTCGGGTCGGTGCGCAGTGCCGAGGCGGCCAGCAGCGCCTTCGTGTAGGGGTGCTGCGGGGCGGAGAAGACGCGGTCGATCTCGCCGGTCTCCACCACCTCGCCGTGGCGCAGGATGAGCACCCGGTCGCAGATCGAGGCGACGACGCCCAGGTCGTGGGTGATGAACAGCAACGACGTCCCCGCATCGCGCACCTGGGCGCGCATCAGGTCCAGGACCTGGCCCTGCACGGTGGCGTCCAGGGCGGTCGTCGGCTCATCGGCCAGCAGCAGGTCCGGGGTGTTGGCCATCGCCATCGCGAGCATCACCCGCTGGCGCTGCCCGCCGGACAGCTCGTGCGGGTAGGCGTGCGCGGCCCGGGCCGGGTCCGGCAGCTGCACCCCGGCCAGCAGCTCGACGGCCCGCGCGGAGCTGTCGCGCCGGCCCGCGCCGGCCCGTCCGCCACCGCGGTGCAGGTCGATGATCTCGGCGACCTGGGCTCCCACCCGCATGAGCGGGTTGAGTGCCGTCATCGGTTCCTGGAACACCATGGCGAGCCGGTCCCCGCGCAGCCGCGACCAGGCCTGCTCGCTGCGACCGAGCAGGTCGCCCTCACCGGCCAGGTCCACCGTCCCCGTCGCCGTCACCGCGTCGGGCAGCAGCCCCATGAGGGACAGGCAGGTGAGCGACTTGCCCGAACCGGACTCGCCGATGAGGCCGACGCGCTCGCCGCGGTCGATCGTCAGGTCGAGACCGTGCACCAGCTCGTGCTCACCCGAGTGGATGCGCAGGTCCTGGACCGTGAGCAACGCCTCGCTCATCGCGAGACCTCCATCCGGGGGTCGTACCGGTCACGGAGTCCGTCACCGAGCAGGTTGAAGCCGAACACGGTGATCGCCACGGCCAGGCCCGGCCACAGGATCACGAGCGGCTGGACGTAGAGGAACGCCTGCGACTCCTGCAGCATCCGCCCCCAGGACGGGGTGGGCGCCGGGGTGCCGAGGCCGAGGAACGACAGGGCGGCCTCCGCCAGGACGGCGATCGCGAAGCCGACCGAGGCCTGGACGATGAGCACGCCGCGGATGTTCGGCAGCACGTGCCGGACCGCGGTGTAGAGCGGTCCGCGCCCGGCGGCCCGGGCGGCCAGTGCGTACTCGCGGCTGAGCACCTGGCGCGTCCCCGAGCGCACGATCCGGGCGACACCGGGCGCTGCGCCCACCCCGAGCGCGACCATCGCGGTGGCCGTCCCGCCGCCGAACACCGCCGCCAGGATGATGGCGAGCAGCAGCGGGGGGAACGCCTGCACGATGTCGTTCCAGCGCATCAACCAGCGACCGGTCCCCCGGTCGGTCATCGCCGCCAGGATCCCGTAGGGCACCCCGAGGAGGAACGAGAGGGTGACCGCCACCGCCCCGACGAGCAGCGGCACCCGGGCGCCGGCCATCGTCTGGCTCGCGATGTCGCGACCCAGCCCGTCGGTCCCGAACCAGTGCTCGCTGCTCGGGGGCTGGAGGCGGTTGACCGCATCGGTGGCCACCGGGTCCATCGGCGTCCAGACGAGCGAGACCAGGGCGACGAGGACGACGAACCCGACGAGGCAGGCCCCCACGATGAGCGGCGACCCGAGAGTGCGCCGCGACGGACGGGCCGGCCGGGCGGCCGGTGCGAGGTCTGGCGTGGCGGTCATCGGGCACTCCTCAGCCTCGGGTCGACGATCGAGTGCACGACGTCGACGAGCAGGTTCACCACGAGCACCAGCACGACGATCACCATGACGATCGCCTGCACCTCGCCCAGGTCCCGGTTGGCGACCGAGCGCAGCAGCAGCGAGCCCATACCGGGCACCACGAAGACCGTCTCGATCACGACGGCGCCGATGATGAGCGCCGAGAACTCCACCCCGGTCACGGTGATGACCGGCACCAGGGCGTTGCGGATGCCGTGCCTGCGCATCGCCGCCCCGGGGGTCAGCCCCTTGGCCCGCGCCGTACGCATGAAGTCCTCGCGCTGGATGTCCAGGACGGCGGCCCGTGTGTAGCGCGACAGGATCGCCCCGCGCACCAGGCCCAGGGACAGGGCGGGCAGGATCAGGTGGCGGAGGAAGTCGAGGGGGTCGTCGGCCGGGGCGGTCCAGCCGCCGGACGGCAGCCAGCCGAGCCGCACCGAGAACACTGTGACGAGGATGAGGCCGGCGAGGAAGTTCGGCACCGAGATGCCGATCTGGCTCAGACCCGCCAGGAGGGCGCCGTCCCAGTGGTGCTGCCGCACGGCGGCGATCGTGCCCAGGGGCAGCGCGATGAGGACGGCGATGAGGATGCCCGCGCCGACGAGCAGCAGCGACACCTGGAGCGCGTCGAGCACCTGCGGGGCGATCGGCGTGCGACTGGAGTACGAGATGCCCATGTCGCCCCGGACGAACCCGGTGATCCACTCCAGGTAGCGCACCGGGAGCGGCCGGTCGAGCCCGAGCTGCTCCCGCAGCCGCTGGACCTCGTCCGGTGTCGCGTCCAGCCCGAGCTGGGCCCGGGCCGGATCGCCGGGCAGGACGCTCAGTAGGGCGAACACCACGATCGAGGCGACCAGGACGGCCAGGACGAACTCGCCCAGGCGGCGTGCGACGGTCAGTGCCACGCGACTTCCTCCTTCGTACGGCACGGGGTCGTGCAGGCTCAGGACCCGCACGACCCCGTGACCGGCGCTACTGCGAGACGGTGGCTCCGGCGAGTGCGATGCCCACCCCGAGGTAGTTCGTCGGCAGACCGGTGACACCGGCCTTCGCGACCACGATGTTCGGGGTGTTGTAGAGCCAGACGCCGGGCGCCTCGGCCACGATGACCTCCTGGGCCGCCTTCACCGCGGCGGTCTGGTCGGCGGTCGTCAGTGCGGTGCTCGCCGCCGCGAAGTCGGTCTGCACCTCGGCGTTGTCGAAGCTCCAGTAGTACGTCGGGTCGCCGTAGCTCACCAGGTTGCGGGCCTCGACGTGGTTGACGACGGTGAGGTCGTACTCGTGGTTGGTGAGCGTCTTCTCGACCCACACCGCGGGGAACTCCTGGACCTCGAGGTTCGCCGTGATCCCGACGGCTGCCAGGTTCGACTGGACGACCTGGGCGACCGCCTGGGCGTAGGGGCGGTTCGGCACGGTGAAGTTCACCACGAGGCCGGAGACACCGGCCTCGGCCAGCAGGGCCTTGGCCGACGTGGGGTCGTAGCTGTTCTCGTCGAACTCCTCGTACCAGGGGTCGGTCGGGACCGAGGGGCCGCTGAGCTCGGTGCCGTAGCCGCTGGTCGCGGCCGCGAGCACGGCGTCCTTGTCGATCGCCCTGCTGATCGCCTGGCGGACCCGCAGATCGGAGAGCGCCTCGTGGCTGGAGTTGAGCGAGAGGACGACGACAGACTGCGTGGTGCCGACGGTCACGTCGTAGGCCGGGTCCGCCTCGAAGCTGGCGATCTGGTCGTAGGCCTCGGCCTGGAACAGGGCGTCGACCCCGCCGGTGCGCAGCGCGTTGGCCGCGGCGGACGCGTCGGCGAAGTAGTCGAGGTCCACCTCGGCGACGCCGGCCTTCTCACCCCAGT
The DNA here is from genome assembly GCA_018898235.1 of Actinomycetota bacterium. Taxonomy (GTDB): domain Bacteria; phylum Actinomycetota; class Actinomycetes; order Actinomycetales; family Cellulomonadaceae; genus Cellulomonas. The sequence goes on from JAHIJU010000101.1 coordinate 29,349, forward strand.
AGTCGTCGTTGCGGTCGAGCACCATCGTCACGCCCTGCTCGTAGGAGCCGAACGTGAACGGGCCGGTCCCGTTGGCCGCCGTGGCGAGGGAGGCGATCGAGTCCGGCGTCATCATCACGCCGAGCACGGTGGACATCCAGAACAGGAGGTTGGCGTCGGGCCGGCTCAGCACGACATCGGCCTGCGTCGGGGAGACGACGTCGACGTGGTCGATCGCACCGAGGAACTTCGGGGAGTTGGCGGTCCACTCCGGCAGGCGCTCGAGCGAGGACTTCACGATGTCCGCGTCGAACGGGGTGCCGTCATGGAACGTCACACCTTCGCGCAGGGTGAACGAGTACGTGAGGCCGTCGTCGCTCACGGTCCAGTCCGTGGCCAGCAGCGGCTGGACGGTGCCGTCCTGGTCGAGCTGGACGAGGCCCTCGTAGACGTTGCCGACCAGCGCCTGGAAGATCGCGGCGCCGCCGGTCGTGGTGAAGTCGAGGCTGGCCGGGACGGCGGCCAGGCCGAGCGTGAGGGTGGCGTCGGTATCGGATGCGGCCGAGCTGGCCGACGGACCGGCCGACGAGCCTGCCGAGCAGGCGGACAGGGCGAGTGCGACGGCAACGGCCGTGGCGCTCACCGCTGCGGCGCGACGCCGCAGTGCGGAAGTGCTCATGTCTCTCCTTGGGTGGGGGTGGGTCACGCCGAGGCCCAGGCGCGCGGCCATGGGCGGACGGCGGTGGTGGGGCGGGCGTGCTCGAAGAAGGCGCCGGCGGCCAGTGCGAGCCGGTCGTCGTAGCGCTGCGCGGCGATCTGGACGCCGACGGGGCTGCCCTCGTCGGTGAAGCCGGCGTTGACGGTGAGGGCCGGCTGGCCGGACATGTTGTAGGCGACGCAGAACGCGATGTGCGACATCGGGTCGTTCACGTCGTTGCTCGGCATCGGCCACTCGGCGGGGAAGGCCGCCCCGGGTGAGACCGGGGACAGCACGAGGTCGACGTCCCGGGTCGCGGCCAGTGTGGCCCGGGCGACCGTGAGCTGGGCATCGGCCGAGCGGACGGCGTCGGTGCCGCTCACGTGCTGCCCGCCGCGGCACCACTCGGCGATGAACGGCAGCAGCAGGTCGCGGCGTCCGGGGTCCATGGCCTGGTAGTCGTTCCAGTGCCCGATCCGCCAGAACATGTCGATGAGGTCAACGACGCCGGGCTCCAGGTACGGCTCGAGCGGGACGATCGTGGCGCCCGCCTCGGCGAACACGTCGGCGGCCTGGCGCACGATCTGCGCGACCTGGGGGTCGACCGGGGCGCCGTCGCCGATGTCGAGGACGAGGCCGATGCGCAGCCCGGTCGGGTCGAGGCTGAGATCGGTCCAGTCGATGTCGAGCACGGGCAGGCTGTAGGGGTCGCGGTGGTCGGGGCCGACGAGCACGGGCATCGCCTGGGCCAGGTCGGCGACGTGCCGGCCCATCGGCCCGATGTGCCGACCGAAGTACGGCGGGTCGACGGCGATGAGGCCGAAGGTGGGTTTGAACCCGGCGACCCCGCACCAGGAGGCGGGCAGCCGGACGGACCCGCCGATGTCGGAGCCGAGGTTGACCGGGGCGTAGCCGACGGCGGCACCTGCCGCGGCGCCCGCGCTGGAGCCGCCGGGGCTCCAGGCGAGGTTCCAGGGGTTGCGGGCGGTGGGGTGCAGCGAGGAGACGCCCGAGGAGAGCATGCCCAGCTCGGGCATGACGGTGCGGGCGAGCACCGGTGAGCCGGCGGCGATGAGCCGGTCGACGACGGGGGAGTTCGCGGTGGCCGGTACCGGGGTGGTCGCGGCCGAGCCCCACGGGGTGGGCCGTCCGACGATCTGCTGGTTCTCCTTGAGGGTGCTCGGCACACCGTCCATGGCGCCGAGCGGCTCACCGGCCCGCCATCGTCGGCCCGAGGCCTGGGCCTGGGCCAGCGCGACCTCGTCGAACCGGTCGTAGACGGCGTGCAGGGCTCCGTCCGCCTCGTCGATGAGCTCGAGGCAGGCGGTCACGACCTCGGTCGGGTCGAGCTCGCCGCGGGCGTAGGCGGTGGTGAGCTCCGCGGCGGACAGGTCCGTCAGGCACGACCGCGGGGTGGTCCCGGGGTCGGGCACGGGGGTGGCGCGCGGTGCTGCGGTGTCGCCCTCGTGCAGGTCGTTCGATGGCATCGGGGAGGTCCTCTCGTCGTGGGGCACCACGCTGCGGGTTCGATGTTTCGGATCCATGTCCGGCGCCCATCGATCGTGTTACTGGTCGGACCAGTAGCACGTGGCGGGGGGCGAACGGACGCTGCGTGGGCTCGTCGGGCAGCCGTCAGGTGCGGTGCGGTGGGTCCTGTCCCCGCTGCTGCACGAGCTGGAGCGCGGTCCACGGTGCCGGGTCCATCTGGTCCGAGCTGTGCACCCCGGCGATCGGCTGGTCCGCGACCGCGGGGTCCGTCGGCGCCCCGACCAGGCGGAGCCGGAGCTCCCGATCGGCGAGCAGCGTCCGGAGCGTGGTGGGCAACCGGATCCTCCATTCCTGGCGCGGATGGGCCTGCCCGGCCCGGCGGTGGTCCGCTGGGTGGTAGATCTGTCCATCCGCGCGTGCAGCACGTGACAGCGTGGCACGACGCGACGGGCCACGGCTGCGCGCGCACTGGAGGGCTGAGCCCCGCCCGTAGGCTCGGCAGGTGCGCTCGATCGTCCTGGACACCCGGCCGTTGCGGGTCTCCCGGGACTTCCGGGACCTGTGGCTGGGCCTGTCGGTGTCGAACCTGGGCGCGCAGCTCACCGTCGTCGCCGTCGGGCTGCAGGTCTACGCGCTCACCGGGTCGACACCGGCCGTCGGACTGCTGGGACTGGCCGCGCTGGTGCCGCTCGTCGTGTTCGGGCTGTACGGCGGCGCGATCGTCGACCGGTACGACCGACGGCGGGTCGCCCTGATCTCGGGGGTCGCGGGCTGGCTCGCGGTGCTCGGGCTCCTGGCGCAGGCGCTGGTCGGCAACACCCACGTCGAGGTGCTGTACGTGCTGGTCGCCCTGGAGTCGGCGGCCAACGCCGTGACCAGCCCGGCGCGCAGCGCGATCATCCCGCGGCTGGTCCCGGCCGATCTGATGGCGGCCGCCAATGCGCTGAGCACGCTCGGCTGGAACGTGGCGCTCACCGTCGGACCGCTGCTCGGGGCGGTGCTGGTCGCGGGCGGCGGCTATGCGGTCGCCTACGGCACCGACGCCGTGCTGTTCACCTTCGCGCTGGTGGCGCTGCTGCGGCTGCCGCCGATCCCGCCGGAGCCCGGCGCCCCGCAGACCACCGGCCTGCGCTCGGTGCGGGACGGCCTGGTGTACCTGGCCGGACAGCCGAACCTGCGGATGACCTTCATCGTCGACATCATCGCGATGATGACCGCCATGCCGCGGGTGCTGTTCCCGGCGGTCGGGCTCATGTTCCTCGGCGGCGGGGAGACGACGACGGGCGCGCTCACGGCGGCCATCGCGGCCGGCGGGATCGTCGCCGGGGTGCTGTCCGGTGGGCTGACCCGGTTGCGGTGGCAGGGTCGCATCATCACCTGGGCGATCACCGGATGGGGCGCGGCGGTCGCGGCGTTCGGTCTCGTGCTCGTGGTCGTCGGCCCGTCGCAGCCCGACGGTGTGCTCCCGCTGGCCCTCGCAGCGGCGATGGCGGCGCTCGTGGTCGCCGGTGCGGCCGATGCGATCAGCCAGGTGTTCCGCATGACGATCCTGGTCACCGCCGTGCCGGATGCTCTGCGCGGCCGGCTGCAGGGGATCTCGACCGTGGTCGTCGCCGGGGGCCCCCGGCTCGGCGAGATGCTGCTCGGTGCCCTGGCCGGCCAGGTCGGCGAGCAGTGGGCGGCCCTGCTGGGCGGCCTCGTCTGCATCGCCCTGCTCTGGCTCGTGGTCGCACTCCAGCGCACCTTCTGGCGCTACGACGCCCACCACCCCACCCCCTGACCCCCGCCTGCTCCCGCCCGCACCGCTGACCCCCGCCTGTTCCCGCCCGCCCCGGCCTCCTTCGTCCTCGGCCGTCGCTCGCCTCGACCCGCCCGCCCCGCTCCCATCCTTGGCCCCCGCCCGCCTCGGCTGTCCGGTGCGGATTCGGCCAACATCTGAGCCGAAGCGGCGTGGGTTGGACGATGTGGGCCGGCTCGGTGAGGGAGTGAGGGCGTGAGGGCGTGAGGGAGTGGGGGCGTGAGGGCGGGGTCGGTGGGTGGGTGGGCACGGCAGGTCCGTCCGGGTGAATCGGCCCAAGTCGGACATTTCCATCCTTGACGGTGGGACTCCTCGCCCGCAGGCTCATTGAGAGCGGCTGGGGCCACACCGGGCGCCGAGCCGCCGGGTGCTGTCGAGAGGTGACGATCGTGACCGGGCTTGACGGAGTGTTGACGGGGGCCGGGCGCGAGCCGGGCGCCGCAGTCGACCGACCGTGCGCCCTGCACCCCGCGACGTCGGGTCCGAGCGATGCCGGGATCTTCCGGACCGTCGTCGACACCAGCCCGGTGGGCCTGGCCGTCGTCGAGTGCGACGGGTGCGTCACCTACGTGAACCCGTCGATGCTGCGGTTGGCGCACTGCACGAACCGCGAGTTCGGGGCGTGGTCGCGCGAGTCGCTGGCGCCCCCGGGTCACGGCGAGGTCGCCGAACCCGTCGATCCCGAGCGCTTCGAGCCCGACGGCTCCACCCTGGTCACGGTCGAACGGCTCCTGCGGCTCGTCGACGGCACGACCATCTGGGCCCTCCTGGAGTTCACCCGGGTGCGTTCAGGTGAGGGTCCGGCCTCGACTCACATCCGCCTCACCGATGTGACCGAACGTCACCGCCTGCTGACCGACCTGCAGGTGGCCGAGGCGCAGTACCGGGTGCTCGTCGAGCGGATCCCGGCGATCGTCTACACGGCCGAGCCCGGTGCGGACGGCCGCTGGCTCTACGTGAGCCCGCAGATCGAGCGGATGCTCGGTTTCACGGTCGAGGAGTGGATGGCGGACCCCACGCTCTGGTACCGCCAGGTGCACGCCGACGATGTGGCATCGGCGCTGCAGAGCGATGTGGACCTCGCGTCGCGCGGCCCGTCGCCCAGCACGTCACCCCTCACCTACCGGATGTACCGGCGCGACCGGAGCGTCATCTGGGTGCGCGACTCGGCCTCGGTGGTCCTCGACCCCGACGGTCGCCCGATCTACCACGGGGTGCTCGCCGACGTCACGGCCGAGAAGGCGCTCGAGGAGCGGCTGGCGTACCTGGCCGACCACGACCAGCTCACCGGTCTGCTCAACGGTGGCGCATTCGCCGACCGGCTCTCCGCCGCTCTGGATGCCTCGGCTCCCGGTGAGCTGGTCGGGGTGGTGTTCGTCGACCTCGACAAGTTCAAGGCCGTCAACGACGCCTACGGCCACGCCGCGGGCGACGCCCTGCTGCGCCAGATCGGCCAGTCGCTCGTGGCCTCGTTCCGGTCGCTGAGCGGGACGGCGCTCGGCCGGCTCGGCGGCGACGAGTTCGCGATCCTCGCCCAGGGTGTGGACGAGGTGGGTCTGGAGCGCATCGCGGCGCGGGCCCTCGTCGCGGTCCAACGCGCCTCGGTCCAGGCCGGTGGTCGGTTGCTGGGTGCGGGGGCCAGCGTGGGTGTGGCGCTCGGGCGGCACGGCGATGCGTCCGGGGAGCTGCTGAGCCGCGCCGACCAGGCCATGTACCGCGCCAAGACCCGTGGCGGCGGCCGGGTGGGTCGGGCGCGGACCGCCTGATCGCGCTGCCTGGTCCGCGCGTCGGACCAGGCAGCGCAACCGCAGGTCAGGGGCGCGGCACGTTGCGCAGGTTGGATCGGGCCATCGCCATGACCTCGCCCAGCCCGCCGCCGAGCACCTCCTTGCTCATGGCGGCGGTGAAGCCGCTGATCTGCTTGGCGGTGATCTTCGGCGGGATGGACAGCGCCCGCGGGTCGGTGACCAGGTCGACGAGGGCCGGCCCGTCGTGCGCGAACGCGGCACGCAGCGCCTCGCGGATCTTGGTCGGTTCGGTGACCCGGGTGGACGGGATGCCGAGCGAGGAGGCCAGCGCCGCGTAGTCGACCGACGGGGAGTCGGTGGCGTACGACGGCAGCCCGTCGACCAGCATCTCCAGACGCACCATGCCGAGCGTGGCGTTGTCGAACACGACGATCTTCACCGGCAGGTTGTACTGGACGACGGTGATGAGCTCACCGAGCAGCATGGACAGCCCGCCGTCGCCGACGATCGCGACCACCTGGCGCTGGTCGTCCTTGCGGGCCTTGGGGTCGTGGGTTGCCATCGCGGCGCCGATGGCGTGGGACAGCGAGTTGGCCATCGACCCGTGCAGGAACGAGCCGATGACGCGGCGCCCGCCCGTCGGGGTGATGTAGCGCGCGGCCCACACGTTGCCCATCCCGGTGTCGACCGTGAAGACGGCGTCGGAGCGGGCCTCCTCGTCGAGCACGACGGCGGCGTACTCGGGGTGGATCGGCAGCGTGTGCTCGACGTCCTTGGTGTAGGCGCCGACCACCCCCGACATGGCCTTGTGGTGCTTGGCGACCATCTTGTCGAGGAACTTGCGGTCCTTCTTCTTGGTCACCAGCGGCAGGAGCGCGCGCACCGTCTCGCCGACGTCGGCGAGCACGACGAGGTCGTTGCGGGTGCGCCGGCCCAGGTGGGTGGGGTCGATCTCGACCTGGGCGGTGCGTACGTGCTCGGGTAGGAACTGGTCGTACGGGAAGTCGGTGCCGAGCAGCACCAGCAGGTCGGCGCCCTCCATCGCGGTCTGGCAGGCGCCGTAGCCGAGCAGCCCGGACATGCCGACGTCGAACGGGTTGTCCTCCTGGATCCACTCCTTGCCGCGCAGCGTGTGCCCGACGGGGGCCGCGACCTTGTCGGCCAGCGCGATGACGTCCTGGGCGGCGTGCTTGACGCCCGCGCCGGCGAAGAAGGTGACCTTCTCGGCGGAGTCGATGGCCTGCGCCAGGGCGGCGAGCGCGTTGCCGTCGGGTACCACGTGCGGGGCCGGCGGGGGCAGCAGCACGTCGATACCGTCCTCGACGGCGTCCTGGTCGGCGACGTCGCCGGGGATGGTGAGCACCGCGACGCCCGGGGCGCCGTAGGCGTGGTGGATGGCCGAGCGGATGACGCGCGGTGCCTGCTTGGCCGAGCTGATCATCTCGGAGTACACCGAGCACTCGACGAACAGCCGGTCGGGGTGGGTCTCCTGGAAGTACCCGGTGCCGATCTGGTGGCTGGGGATGTGCGAGGCGATGGCCAGCACGGGGACGCGGCTGCGGTTGGCGTCGTACAGACCGTTGATGAGGTGCAGGTTCCCCGGGCCGCAGGACCCGGCGCAGACGGCGAGGCGGCCGGTGAGCTCGGCCTCGGCGGCGGCGGCGAAGGCCCCGGCCTCCTCGTGGCGCACGTGCACCCAGGCGATGTCGGCACCGCCGTCGCGGGCCCGCCGGATGGCGTCGACGACGGGGTTGAGGCTGTCGCCGACGATGCCGTAGACGTGCCGGACGCCGGCGGCGATGAGCTGGGAGACGAGCTGGTCGGCCAGGGTGCGACGAGCCATGGGAGGGACCTCTCGGTGAGATGTGAATTCATCCCATCATTAACCCGAGGTGGGACCTTTGTCACATCACCCTGGCTCAGATCGCGCTACAGCGCCCGATCGGCCGCCCCCTGCGCCGCGCGGAGCTTGAGTGTCGGCGCGGACAGCAGCGCACTGGCCAGCACGATCACCCCGGCCGCGACTGTGACCAGGAACCCTCCCCGCGCGCCGTGCGCGTCGATCATCGCGCCGCCCACCGCGGAGCCGACACTCACACCGACGCCGATCGAGGTGCCCAGGAAGGTGAGGCCCTCGGTCAACCGGGTGGCCGGGACGAGCAACGAGACGAGTGCGTTGCCGTTGATGATCGTCGGCGCGATCGTCAGCCCCGTGACGAGCATCGCGACCGCCAACGCCGGCAGGGTCGTGACCAGGACGAACGAGCTGATACCCAGGGCCAGCAGCACGGCACCGATGACGAAGCTCCTGGCCAGCGGACCGTTGCGCGGCCGGGCGCCGTACACCAGACCCGCCAGCAGCGAGCCGACCCCGAACGCCCCGAGGATCACCCCGGCGAGCGCCTTGTGCCCCTGCTCGGTGGCCAGCGCCACCGTTGCCACATCGGTCGCGCCGAAGATCGCCCCGATCGCGACGAACACCACGAGCAGGGCCACCATCCCCGGCGCACGCAGCACCGTGCCGCGGGTGCGCGGCTGGGACCGGGGTGCGGGCGGCGGGGCGGTGCGTCGCTGGGACAGGAACCACAGACCGCCCACCACCATCGCAACCCCGGGCAGCACGAGCCCCGCGGCCGGGTTGACCGAGGTGGCCAGCACCGTGGTGATCACCGGGCCGATGATGAACACCACCTCGTCCAGCGCCGACTCCCACGAGTACGCCGTGTGCAGCCGCCCGGGTTCGGTGCTCAGCAGCAGCGTCCACCGGGCCCGCACCAGCGCACCGAACGGTCCCATCCCGGCACCCGTGACCGCCGCCGCCAGGAACAACCACACCGGCGCGACTGCGAGCATCCCGCCGCCGACGAGGCCCACCAGCCCCACGGCGCTCACCACGACCGCGGGCCGCATCACCCGGGGCTGGCCGAACCGGTCGACCAGGTTCGCCAGGATCGGGCTGCACACCGCCTGTGCGACGACGTACGCCCCGCTCACCTGACCGGCCAGCGCGTAGCTGCCGTACACGGCCTGGACCATGAGAACCGTGCCGATGCCGACCATGGACATCGGCATCCGGGCGAGCACGCCGGCGGCGGAGAACCTGGCAGCCCCGGGGCGCGCGAGGACGTCACGGTAGGGGCTGAGCATCAGGACATCCTCTCACCGGGGTGGCGGCGCGCCTGCGGCGCGGTGGCGTTCCGCGCGCGGCGGGCGCCGCCGGGAGCGACGATCGAACCCATGACGCATTCGCCCGAGCCAGGGCTCCACGTGGTCGAGGTCCCCGAACGCCGCCGGTTCGAGGTCCGGACCTCCGACGGCACGATGATCGGCCAGGCCGACTACGACCGGACCGGACCCGTGCTGGCGTTCACCCACACCGAGGTCGACGGGGCGTTCGAGGGGCGCGGCGTCGCGTCGTTCCTGGTCCAGCAGGCGCTCGACGAGGTCCGGGCCTCGGGGCGCACGATCGTCCCGTACTGCCCGTACGTCCGCGCGTGGCTGCACCGCCACCCGGACTACCAGGACCTCCTCGCGCCGCCCCCCGCCGAACCCCCAGCCCGGCCCTGATCCCACCGGCTCCCGACCTCGGCCTGCCTGCCCCAACCCGGACCGGGCGGAGGGGGCGGGGCGGACGTCAGGCGAGCGCGGCGGACACCACCTGCTTGGCCTCTGCCTGCACCAGAGTCAGGTGCTCGGCCGAGATGAACGACTCGGCGTAGATCTTGTAGACGTCCTCGGTGCCCGAGGGCCGCGCGGCGAACCAGGAGTCCTTCGTCGTCACCTTGAGGCCGCCGATCGACGCGCCGTTGCCGGGCGCCGCCGTGAGCTTGGCGGTGATCTCCTGGCCGGCCAGCGTGGTGGCGCTCACCTGCTCGGGGGACAGGGCCGCCAGCGTCGCCTTCTCCGCGCGGCTCGCGACGGCGTCGATCCGGGCGTACCAGGACTGCCCGAACCGGTCGACGAGCTCGGCGTGGTGCTGGCTCGGCGACCTGCCGGTCTTCGCCAGGATCTCCGAGGCCAGCAGCGCCGGCAGCAGCCCGTCCTTGTCCGTCGTCCAGACCGTGCCGTCCGTGCGCAGGAAGCTCGCGCCCGCCGACTCCTCACCGCCGAACCCGACCGACCCGTCGACCAGTCCCGGGACGAACCACTTGAACCCGACGGGGACCTCGAGCAGTGTGCGACCGAGCGAGGCCGCGACCCGGTCGATGAGCGAGGACGAGACGAGCGTCTTGCCGATCGCCGTCCCGGCGCCCCAGCCCGGGCGCGCTCCGCCGAACAGGTAGGCGATGGCGACGGCCAGGTAGTGGTTGGGGTTCATCAGCCCGGCGTCCGGCGTGACGATCCCGTGCCGGTCGGAGTCGGCGTCGTTGCCGGTCGCGATGTCGTAGGGCGCATCGCCCTTCATCCGCTCCACCAGGCTGGCCATGGCGTACGGCGATGAACAGTCCATCCGGATCTTGCCGTCCCAGTCGAGC
>JAHIJU010000102.1 GCA_018898235.1 Actinomycetota bacterium
ATGGCGTCTTCGTCCGGCGACAGCTAGGCCCGCATCTCGTTCGCGAGGCCGTGATCGTCAGGCTTCAGGAGCCAGGCTCTGAGGCTACGAGCGCTTGGGCCGACGCTTACCGCTGCGAACCGACGTGGCTCGATCAAGATCTGGGTGCTCTCGGCCTGCCACCCCTAGCCGAGTATTGGACGCCATCGCAAATGAACCCCGCCCTGGGCCGAGACCTCACAAGCTACCCCGCGCCCACCACAGTTCCTGCCCTGTGACCGTCGAGGAGCTCAAGCGCACCGCGCGACGCGCTGACCCGCACCGATTCCCGCCGGTGTGGTGAAACTCGGGCGCCGGGTCGGACTGTCGCCGGAAGACCCGCCCCAGAGACCCAGAGTGCGCGGTCCTCGACCTCAGTTTGAATCGCTCCGGCGTGTCGGGAGACTTCGTCGCTTGGGACGGATGGGGACTCCGGAACGGTGGGACAGCTCACGCATAGGACTAAGGTCCCGGCTCCTATGTGGCCAGACGTCGCGCCTTCAGAGGATTGCCCTCCTCATGCAGACGACGGACTTGACATGCCTAGAAGTGGGGAGAACTCTGACATCGAGTCAAGGGCATGTGACGCAGTCACTGCCTTCCGTGACTCCCGTCGTCTGTCGAACTCAGACGCAAACACTGGCGGCGGAACCGCCACAGGGGAGGAATTGTCATGTCCGCATCCGGCAGCAACATCATGAAGACCCTTACCACAGCGGAGGCTGTGATCGACCTGAGCGATCAGGACGACCTCGGCTACTTCGTCACGGCTGGCACGATCATCCACTGGTGATCCAAGCCGACCTAGTTTGAGGCAGCAGTCTCGCATCGGACCGCCACAGAGAGAGAGCATGATGACCGCCCTGGGAATCGTGATCGACCAAAAGTGCAACATCCGATGCGAGCACTGCTGCTTCAGCTCCGGGCCTAGGTCGACTCAGCACATGACCGATGCCACCGTCCTTGATATCGTCAGGCAAGGCGTGGAGGACCCAAAAATCACCACCATCGCGCTGAGCGGCGGCGAAGCGCTGCTCCGACGTGACCTCGTGCTCTCGTGTCTTCAATTGGCGAAGCAAGGCGGGAAGTCGTCGTCGTTGGTGACAAACGGCCACTGGGGGCAGAGCCGAAAGAGAGCCCTCACGGTGCTGCGTGAACTCAAGGAAGCCGGCCTGACGTCCATGAAGATCAGCTACGACGACTTCCACGCTCAATTCATCCCGCCGGCCAGGGTGAGAAATGTCCTCGATGCCAACCGTTCGGTGCGAATCCCCTTGTCTGTGGCAGCGGCGGTAACCCGTACCTCCACGGCCGACGCTTCTCTTGCGGCGCTGGGTGACTCCCTTCTTGGCGTGTCTGTCACCAAGTTCCCGGTTCAGCCCGTGGGCGCGGGCGCCGCCGCGGACCCCGCGGCAATCATCCGCACGACGAGGGTGGACGACGAGCCAAGATGCCCGGGCTTCGAGGTCACCTACCACTTCGACGGGCAGGTGTATCCGTGCTGCTCACCCACCGTATTCGACACCACCCTCGCCTTGGGGTCGATCGACGAGCTGTCCGTTGCTGAGGCGGTTGAATCCTTGTCTCACAACGTGCTCCTGGGGATATTGCGCAAGAGGGGATTCCGCTGGCTGCTCGACTTCTGCGAGTCGCGCGGAATCGATCTGGGCGTGACCGAACAGGCCTACGTCGACGCGTGTTCGATCTGCCACGCCATATTCTCGAAATCAGAGAACCTTCGATTCATTGCCGACGCACTCCGTGCTCAAGATCTGCTAGTGCAGCGTGTCTGAATACATGTCCTACGAGGACTCGGATGTCGAGCTCCTGCGTAAAGGAAGCACTGTCACGGCGAAGCTGAAATCTTCCCGCCGCTTCGTGGAGATTCCCCTTGAAGAACTACCGCAGGTGCCGTGGTCCCCGCGCCTAGAGTCGCTTTCTCGGCGGAAGTTCGCCGCGTACATGATTGCGCTGTGCGCGGCAATTCTGTTCGCGTCGGGAACCGCGCTCTGCGAAGCGCAGAATCTACACGTCGACCTCATGCGGTGGCGGCTTTGGCTATGGCTCGTCGCGTACTCGTTCTCTCAGCTGTTCCTTCATGAACTGGCGCACATACTAACCTTGCGACATTTTGGTCGACGACCGGACCGGATGGGCTTTACGGTGAATTACTGGATTTTCCCGGCCTTCTATGTACGAATGAACGACACTCACCTGCTCACTCGGTCGGAGAAGATCGTCGTCCACAGTTCCGGGCTCTTCGTCAATGCAATCATGGGCGCCATCGCCTTCCTCGTCGTGGATTTGCTCGAGCTCGGCGACGCCGGCAGGTTTGTTGTGGCCTGGTACGCGGTTGCCATGATGATGAACGCGGTGCCTCTCTTGAATTCCGACGGGTACAAGGTCGTGCTAGCCGTGTGCGGGGTCTCCGAGCGCCGGGAGGCCGGGCGCAACCCTCCGATGATTCGGATCGCCACGGGCGCCAGCGTGGTTGTCGCCGCTTGCTATGCAGCGGCCCTGCTCGCCCGGCTGGTCGGGGCACTGCAGTGATCGTGCGGCTGGGGACTTTGATCGTGCGCGACTTGGCCTACGGGTACCGGGCCTGGATTGCGCTGCTGGTGAGTGTGTGCGGCATGGCTACGGTGTTCGCGCTGTCGTTGGCGCTCCTGTTGGTCGGCGCTGCGGCCCAGGGGGAGGCGCAGGACGCCTACGTCGCGATCGCCGGCGTGGCGCTGGCGTTCTCCGTGCTGACCGGCGTAGCGAACCTTGTGCAGGTCGCGCGCGTCTCGATCTCTCTGCGTCGACGCGCCGTGGCGTTGTGGCACCTGGCTGGCGTGCTGCCCGGGCAGGCGTTCGCGATGACGCTCACACAGGTGACCGTGGTCTGCCTCGGCGGTGGGCTCGCTGCGACGTTGCTTGCCCCGGTCCTGTGGGTCCCGCTTTCGGATTTCGTCCGTACCACCGGCCTCCCCCAGACCCCTGGCCTGAGCCAGTCGATCCCGCCGGGCGCGACGCTTTGGGCTGTGGTCGTGGCAGTGGGTGTGGGTGCGCTCGGTGGCGTGCCAGGCGCTTTGACAGCGGCACGTCAGGCAGTCCTCGATGGCCTGGATGACGCCCGTGTCACGACCGGCGGCCGTGGCGGCGGTGCTCGGACCGTGGTCCGAATCGTGTTCGCGGTTCTGCTTGGCGTGGGCACCGCTGCCCTCTATTGGGCGATCAGCAAGGTTCCGGCTCGTACTACCGACGAACTAGGCGACTTCCTGACGGTCTACCCCGGGATGGGCCTCCTGGTCCTTGCGATGCTGTCGATCACCGGTCTGTGGTCGGTGCCCTTGCTCTCCCGTGCCTGCGTGTGGTTGACGCCAGAGGGGCATTCTCCGCTCTCTAGCTATCTCGCGACCCGACAGGTGTCCAGCCGACTCGACCACACGCGCGGACTCGTGATGCCGGTCGCACTGTCCGCCGCGGTAGTGGGGGTCGTCCTAGCATGGACTGACAAGTTGGGCGAAATCCTCCGCGGTGCGGGTGCGGGTGAGTCGGTGCGGGCGCCCGGGGACCAGCTGGCGCTACTCATTGGGGGCGCGGTTGTGATCGCGCTCATCGCCTCGTCGTCTGTTTCGTACGCGTCGATGGACGTCCGGGTCCGGGATGCCGCCCTGCTCGCCGCGATGGGCGCCCGTCCCGCGACGCTCTACCGCCAGGCCGTCACAGAGGCGCTGGTGTACGCGGCGATGGCGGCCTCGCTCGCCTACGCCGCCATCGCGGTCAACGAGTGGGCGATGTCCACCGCCCTCGCGCACGGGCCAGCACCCGCAGCCTCGCTGGACGCACTTCCATGGGAACCGCTGGTCCTCATCGCTGTGGCGTTTGCGCTGAACGTCGCGAACCTGCTCGCGCTGACCAGGTACGCCGCCAGCAAGGATCCCGTCGCCACCCTCGCCAGGAGCACCACATGAGCCCCCTCATCGCCGCGCGCGGCGTCCGCAAGTCCTACCGGCAAGGGCGGACTCGGCGCCCCGGCCCGGACGTTCTGCGCTGCGTCGACCTCGACGTCGAGGCCGGCGAGTTCGTTGCCGTCGTCGGGCGGTCCGGCTCGGGCAAGTCCACGCTGCTGTACTGCCTCTCGGGCCTGCTCGCGGTCGACGACGGGTCGGTCATCGTCGACGGCGTCGCGGTGCACACTGCGTCACACTCCCAGGTCGCACGGTTCCGGCGGAACCACGTCGGGTTCGTTTTTCAGCAGCTCAACCTCATCGAGTCGCTGCCGGCGGCGCAGAACGTCGCCCTGCCCGCCCGCCTCGCAGGCGTTCGGACCAGCACCAGGACGGTGGACGCCGCGCTTGAGACAGTGGGTCTGGGCGATCGCCGCCAGGCCCGACCGCACGAACTGTCCGGGGGCGAGCAGCAGCGGGTCGCGATCGCCCGCGCCCTGGTGCGCCGACCACCGGTGCTCTTCGCGGACGAGCCCACCGGATCACTGGATGTTGCTGCGACGGCCACGGTGATGGACCTTTTCAGCGAGGTCGTCGCCGCTGGCACCACCCTCGTCATGGTGACCCACGACCTCGAGGTCGCCACCCGCGCCGACCGGGTGGTCGTCCTCGCTGGCGGGATCGTCGGGGCCCAGCTGGAACGACCGTCAGCCGAGCAGATCTTCGCAGCGATGGGCCACGGCGACCGCTAGCCTCGCCCATTCGTGGCGATGGTGACGCCTTGGCATCACGCCCGACGAGCTGGACCTCCACGCCCATCGCGCATCGGCACGCCCGGGACTGCTGCAGGTTCGGTTGACACCTGGGTTGCGGGTCACTGAGCCGGCTGCGGCCCACGCGAGGGCACCGAGGCGCTCGCCGTGCGGGTCCCACAGGCCGACTACCGTTTCGGGACTGTCGGTGCGGGCGCACTCGACGAACGTCGTGCCCCCGCCGCTGAGAAAGACGAGCCACCAAGGGCGGTACCAGAAGGCCGCGCCGGGCGGTTCCTCGACGTCCTCGGGATAGACGTACCGGACGGTGAGGTCCTCAGACGCTCGTGCAGGTTTGTCGAGGCTGGACATCGGCGCCGAGGTCATCTTGTAGAGCTGTCGTGCCTGGGCGAACGCCTCGCGCAGCGGCACGAAGAACCGGTAGGGGACCAAGCCGCGCAGGCCAGGACTCGGCGCGTCGCCGTGGTCCGAGCCGTCGTGCCACCTCCAGATCGCGGAGGCACCCTCGGGCAGCCCGCCCTCGAACTCGGCAGCGAGGGCGTCGACCTCGTCGCGGCTCAGACCCGGCCGCAGACAGTCCACGGCCACCGCCCCGAGGCCGCGCAACCTGTCCTCCCAGCCGTGCAACGCCGCGGTCACGTCGTCGGTGCCCATCTCGCCCCCCGTTCGATGCCTGCCCGTCCTCTGCATCGGTCGCCAGGCCCCCGCCCTTGTGACCTACGCCAGGCCCCCGCGGCCCGCGCACCAGGCAGAATGGGACCTCCCCATCCCGCTCCCGTGCGAGAGGACCCCATGGCCATCGCGGCGCTGTACCTGCTCGCGGCGCTGGTCGGCGGGTTGCTGGCGGTGCTGCTGCGGCTGCCACCGCTGGTGGGCTTCCTCGCGGCCGGGTTCGCCCTGGGGGCCGGGGGAGCGCCGACGCTGCCGTACCTGCAGCCGGTCGCGGATCTGGGCGTCGTGCTGCTGCTGTTCGCCATCGGGCTCAAGCTCGATGTGCGCACGCTGCTGCGGCGTGAGGTCTGGTTGACCACGATGGTGCACCTGGCGCTGAGCGTCGCGATCGCGCTGGGCTTCCTGGGGTTGCTGGTGGTGATCGGCTTCGGGTTCGTGGCCGACGAGTCGCTGGGCGCCCTCGCGCTGGTCGGCTTCGCGCTCTCGTTCTCCTCGACCGGCTTCGTCGTCAAGGTGCTCGACGACCGCTCCGACACCACCGCGCTGTACGGGCGGATCGCGGTCGGTGTGCTCGTCATGCAGGACGTGGCCGCCGTCGTCTTCCTGTCGCTGTCCAGCGGTGAACCGCCCAGCCCCTGGGCCCTGCTGCTGGTGCTGCTGCTCCCGGGCGCCTGGGTGCTGCACCGGATCTGGGACCGCGTGGGTCACGGTGAGCTGCAGGCACTGTTCGGCGTCGCCGTGGCCGTGGTGCTCGGCTACGG
>JAHIJU010000004.1 GCA_018898235.1 Actinomycetota bacterium
ATGACCGCAAGGCCGTAGCCCACGGTCGCGATGTTCCCGGAGACGGCGTCTGCGGCGGCGATGAGTGCCACGGAGTTCACGAGTGCCACGGTGTTCCGTTCCTTTGTGTCTCGGACCCCGGCCGGACGGCTGGGGCTTGGTCGATGTCGGGCGCGAGGCCCGCGGTCAGGGTCAGTGCTCTTCGGACACCGACAGGTCGATGTACACGGCCGTCAGGATGACGAAGATGTAAGCCTGCAGAGCCGCCACGAAGATCTCGAAGCCGGTCAGCGCGATCCCCGCGCCGAACGTCACGATCCCGAACGCCTTGAGTGCGGGGCCGGCACTCAGCAGGAAGAACTGGGTCGCCGAGAAGCACAGCACCAGCATGAGGTGCCCGGCCACCATGTTGGCCATGAGTCGGATGGCCAGTGTCGCGGGCCGCAGGATGAAGACCTGGAGGATCTCGATCGGCGTCAGCAGCACGTACATGAACCAGGGCACGCCCGGCGGGAACAGGCTCGACTTGAGGAACCCGCCGACGCCCTTCGCCTGGATGCCCGCGGCCAGGTACGTGACGTAGGCGACCAGCGCGAAGAGGACCGGCAGCCCGATCCTCGACGTTCCCGCGATGTTCATGAAGATGACGACGCCGGTGATGTTGAAGGTCAGGATCGAGAAGAACAGCGTGGTCAGCAGCGGCGTGAACTGCCGCGCCCGCTCGACGCCGAGCACCTCCTCCGCGACGTTCTTGCGCACGAAGTCCATCAGCCACTCGACTGCCGCCTGGGCCCGGCCCGGGACGAGGGTGGCACGGCGGGCGACGACCACCATGAACACCACGAGCGCCACCGCCGCGATCACCCGGACCAGCATCACCCGGTCGAACTCGTAGGGCGTGCCTTGGAAGAGGATCACCTGGGGGAAGAACTCGGCGATCGACGGGGCGTGGAAGCCACCGGACTCGCCGCCGTCAGCGACCAACAGCGCACTGGCGAGGCTGGACAGAGCGAACTCCCTGAAGTCGTGAGCCAGCCCGACGACCAGGTCGCATCTTCGCGCTCACCCGGACCGTACGGACACCCGAACGAGGGGAAGCCTAGCCCATGACAGGCCGTTCATCTCGACATCGACAGATGCCTGCCCCGCGATCCGCCCAGGACCTTCGTCACACCTGCGGGCTCGACGGTGGCTCGACGTAGGGCACCCGGCCGGTGGAGACCGCGCGGTAGTCGAGCAGCGCCGAACCGACCACGCCGAGCCCCAGCACCGCTGCCAGCACCGGCTTGGAGTAGAAGTCGTAGCCCCGCAGCACGCCGAGCACGACGATCACGACGAACACCTTGACGAGCCAGGTGCCCATCACCCAGGCACCCATCACCGCCGGAGCCGACCGCGCCGTGCGCAGCAGGGCCACCGTCGTGGTCGCCGAGAAGACCAACGCCATCCCGACCCCGATGACGGCCGCCCAGACTCCTGCCGTGCCCGCCAGCAGGGCCCCGACCGCCACCCCGATCACTGCGAGGACCACGAGCAGCACGAGGGTCGAGCGCAGGGCGGTGCGAAGCACGTTCGCGGACGCATCGCCGTCTGCGGCGACCGGGTGGTTCATGGTGTCTCCTCGGAGGACGTGGCCCGGCCCCTCAGCGGGCCGAGCGTGAGCAGGGTGGCCCCGACGACCCCGATCGCGAGGGCGATCAGCACCGTCGTCGTCGACCAGCGGACCAGGGCGGCGGCGCTGAAGGCGAACACGGCGGTCCACACGTACATGATCGCGACGGCCCTGCGCTCGGAGTGGCCGATCGCCAGGAGCCGGTGGTGGATGTGCATCCGGTCGGGGTGGAACGGGCTCTGACCGTGGCCGAGCCGCCGGATCACCGCCATGGTCATGTCCAGCAGCGGCAGCACGAGGACCGCGACCGGCAGCAGGATCGGCAGGAAGGCCGGGAACTGCACCCGTTCGGTCACCGACTGCGGGTCGATCTGCCCGGTCACCACGACCGCGGCCGCCGACACCATGAAGCCGAGCACGAGGGCTCCCGAGTCACCCATGAAGATCGTCGCCGGGGACAGGTTGTGCGGCAGGAACCCGAGGCAGGCGCCCACCATCACCGCGACGACCAGGGTCGACAGGTTGGCGTAGTCCGTGCGTTCCGTCTCGACCGTCAGTAGGTAGGTGTAGAGGAAGAAGGCGGTGCCGCCGATCGCCAGCAGACCCGCCGCCAGACCGTCCAGCCCGTCGACGAAGTTCACCGCGTTCATCCCGACCACCACCACCAGGATCGTGATGAACACCCACATCCGCGTCGAGCCGACCGTGATGCCACCGATCGGCAGCTGGTACAGCAGCACGCCCTGCCAGGCCAGGAAGCCTGCGGCCATCACCTGGCCGATCAGCTTGGTCAGCCAGTCGAGGTCCCAGATGTCGTCGGCCACCCCGAGGGCGCAGACCAGCCCGCCGCCCCCGAGGATCCCGATGATGGGTCGCACGTCGCTGAACACCCCGGACAGGAAGGGCAGCCGGCTGACCACGAGGAATGCGACGACCATCCCGATGTACATCGCCAGGCCACCGAGCCGCGGCGTCGGGACCGTGTGCACGTCGCGGGCCCGGACGGCGGTGATGGCGCCCCAGCGCAACGCCAGGTACCGCGCCACCGGGGTCATGAGGTAGGTCACCGCTGCGGCGACCGCCATCACCAGCAGGTAGGTCCTCACACCGGCGGCTCCGGCGCCTCGACGGCCGTGACCTCGCGCAACGCGACGAGGTCGAGGACGCCGAACCGCAGCACCGTCAGGTTCCCGCCCGTCGCGTCGACGATGGTCGACGGCGTCAGCCCGGGCGTCGGGCCCGCGTCGAGGTACACCGCGACGGAGTCGCCGAGCTGGTCGAATGCCTGCGCCGCACTCGTCGCCGCGGGCCGACCGGTGCGGTTGGCGCTGGAGACCGCGAGCGGGCCGGTGCGGCCGAGCAGCTCGCGGGCGATGGCGTGGTCCGGCACACGCAGCGCCACGGTGCCGCCCGTCTCCCCGAGGTCCCACGCCAGCGACGGCTGGGCCCGCACGATCAGCGTCAGACCGCCCGGCCAGAACGCCTGCGCCAGGGCACGCGCCCCGTCCGGCACATCGCGCGCCAGACCGTCGAGCGTGCGCACATCGCCGATCAGCACGGGGGGCGGCATCTGCCGACCACGGCCCTTGGCATCGAGCAACCCCTGCACCGCGGCCGGGGTGAACGCATCGGCACCGACCCCGTAGACGGTGTCCGTCGGGAGCACGATCAGCTCACCGCGCCCGAGGGCCGCGACGGCCTCGTCCAGCGCGGACCCGCGGGTCCGCTCGTCCGTGACATCCCGGATACGCTCGCCGTTCACGGGAGTCGAGTCTGTCACGCCGCCGACCCCGTCCCGGCCGTACGGCGGGCCACGAGCAGCCGGGGCCGTCCGGTCAGGTCCGGCTCGGTCCGGATGCCGATGAACCCCGCCGTCGCGGCGGCATCGGCGCGGACGGCCTGCGCCTGCACCTCCGCGTGCTCCATGAGCAGCAGTCCACCCGGGCGCAGCAGGCGGGCCGCCGCCTGGAGCACGGCACGCGGCAGGTCCAACCCGTCGACGCCGCCGCCGTACAGCGCCAGGTCGGGGTCATGGTCGCGGACCTCGGGGTCCACCGGCTCGGCGTCGGGCGGGATGTAGGGCGGGTTGGCCGTCAGGACGTCGACCCGTCCGGTCAGCTCGGACAGCAGCTGAGGGTCGCGCACGTCGCCGACCACGGCCGAGACCTGGGGCCGGTCGCAGGCACGGGCGTTGCGGGCCGCCAGGTCCACCGCCTGTGTCGAGCGGTCCACCATCACGACGGTGGCCGAGGTCTCCACGGCCACCGACACCCCGATCGGGCCGGCCCCGCAGCACAGGTCGACCACGAGCGGCGCGAGGCCCCCGGCCGCGAGCGCGCGGACCTCGTCGACCGCCAGGCCCGCGAGCACCTCGGTCTCCGGGCGCGGCACGAAGACACCCGGCTCGACGAGCAGCGTCACGTAGCGGAACGCCGTCGAGCCGACGATGTGCTGCAGCGGCTCGCGGCGACGGCGCCGGTCGACGGCCTCGGCGTAGCTCCGGGCGAAGCCGTCCGGCGGCGGCCCGGCGGTGACCAGGCTCAGCGTGGGCAGGCCCAGCAGGTGCGCGGCGATCGCGACGGCGTCGTGCCGCGGTGACGGCACCCCGGCCTGGGTGAGCAGCTGGGTGGCCGCGGTGACCATCGCCGTCAGACCCGGCCCGGTGTCCTCAGGCACCGGTGGCACCGGCCAGGCGCGCGGCCTCATCGACCTCGACCGCCGAGGCGATCACCGGCCCGAGGTCACCGTCCAGCACCTGGTCGAGGTTGTACGCCTTGTACCCGGTGCGATGGTCGGCGATCCGGTTCTCCGGGAAGTTGTAGGTGCGGATCCGCTCCGAGCGGTCCACCGTGCGCACCTGCGAGCGGCGGGCCTCGCTCGCGGCGGCGGCCGACTCCTGGGCACGGGCGGCCAGCAGGCGGGCCCGCAGCACCCGCATGCCCGCCTCCTTGTTCTGCAGCTGCGACTTCTCGTTCTGCATGGCCACGACGATGCCGGTCGGCAGGTGGGTGATCCGGACCGCCGAGTCCGTGGTGTTCACCGACTGGCCGCCCGGGCCCGAGGACCGGTAGACGTCGATCCGCAGATCGGCCGGGTCGATCTCGACCTCGCCCTCGTCATCGGCCTCGGGCAGCACGACCACGCCGGCGGCCGAGGTGTGGATGCGCCCGGCGGACTCGGTGACCGGCACCCGCTGCACGCGGTGCACACCGCCCTCGTACTTCAGATGGGCCCAGACGCCGTCCTCGCCCGCGGCGCGCGCCTTGATGGCGACCGAGGCGTCCTTGATGCCACCGAGGTCGGAGCTCGTGGAGTCGAGCACCTGGACCGACCAGCCCTGCCGTTCGGCGTACCGGGAGTACATGCGCAGCAGGTCGCCCGCGAACAGGGCGGACTCCTCACCGCCCTCCCCCGCCTTGACCTGCAGGATCACATCGCGCCCGTCATCGGGGTCGCGGGGCACGAGCACCCGTCGGAGCCGTTCGGCGGCGTCCTGCTCGGCGGTGACCAGCCCGGGGAGCTCGGCGGCGATCTGCGGGTCGTCGGCCAGCTCGGCCGCCGCCTGCGCATCGTCGGCCGCCGCACGCCAGGTGCGGTAGGCGCCGACGACGCGGCCCAGCTCGGCGTAGCGGCGTCCGATCCGGCGGGCGCGAGCCGCATCCGCGTGCAAGGCGGGGTCGGCCAGGGCCGCCTCGAGCTCGGCGTGCTCCGCCAGCGCAGGGCCGACCGCGTCGAACGCCTCGCTCACGAGCTCATCTCCTCATCCTCACCACGACGACGAAGCGCCGGCACCCAGGTGGCAGGTGCCACCGGGTGCCGGCGCTTCCAGACAGCTAGTTGGCGGTCTTCTTGCCGTAGCGCGCCTCGAAGCGGGCCACGCGGCCGCCGGTGTCGAGGATCTTCTGCTTGCCCGTGTAGAACGGGTGGCAGGCGCTGCAGACGTCGGCGTGGATCACGCCGGACGTCACGGTGGACCGGGTGACGAAGGTGCTGCCACAGGTGCAGACCACCTCGGTCGGCACGTATGCCGGGTGGATACCAGACTTCACGGGATTCTCCTTGGTGAGGATGCCCACGGGTCCGGATGCGCGGATGGCACCGGTGAACCGCAGACCGACGGACCATTGTGCCAGAACGGCGGCGCCCGCCCGAATCTTCCCCCGCAGTCCCGGCCGCCGGCCCGATCCACGGACCCCACCTGGGTGATCCGGCCGCGAGCCGTACAGACGGCGGACGCCCGGTGGCCGTAGATTCACACCATGTCGTCCTACGACCAGCTCACTGTGGCCCTGGTCTTCGACGACGACCTCGACCGACCCGACGGCGTCCAGCAGTACGTGCTCACACTGGCCGACGGGCTGCGCCGACGCGGGCACGACGTCCACCTCATCGCCCCCGCGACGGTGCGTACCGACCTGCCGAACCTGCACGTCGTCGGTCGCCACATCACGGCCTCGATCAACGGGAACCGGGTCCGTACCCCGCTGGGTGCCCCGATGAGCCAGGTCAACCGGCTGCTGGCGCAGGTGCGCCCGGACGTCCTGCACGTCCAGATGCCGCACTCACCGCTGCTCGCCGGCCGCTTCGTGCGCTCCGCACCCGCCGACGCGGCCGTCGTCGGCACGTTCCACATCGCCGCGGGCTCGCGGCTCGCCGATGCCGGCGGCCGGCTGCTCGGCACCGTCGAACGTCGCGAGCTGCGCCGGTTCGATGCCGTGCTCAGCATGTCCGACGCCGGGCAGGCGTTCGCCCGGTCCGCCTTCAGCCTCACCACCACCCCGTCCACCATGCCCGTCCACCTGCACGCGCTGCCGACCGAGACCGCACCACGGGTCGACGACGGCGGACCGGTGCGGATCGTCTTCCTCGGCAGGCTCGTCGAGCGCAAGGGCGCCCGGGAGCTGCTGGCGGCCCTCGACGTGCTGGCCTCCCAGCACCTCGCCCGACGACCGTGGACGGCCGAGCTCGCCGGCGCCGGACCGCAGGCGCGGCTGCTCGCCAAGTTCGTCGCGGACCACCGCCTGGGCGGCCTCGTGACCTTCTCCGGGTTCGTGGACGAGCAGGAGAAAGCGGCGCTGCTCGGTGCAGGTGACCTCGTGGTGCTGCCCTCGACCGGGGGCGAGAGCTTCGGGATCTCGGTGGTCGAGGCGCTCGCCGCGGCCGGCGGAGTGGTGCTGGCCGGTGACAACCCCGGGTACCGCACCCCCATGGCGGGTCTGGAG
>JAHIJU010000103.1 GCA_018898235.1 Actinomycetota bacterium
AAGCTGCCGTCGGCGCTCGACGACTACGAGATCGTCAAGCGCTACATCAAGTCGATCGGCAAGGGCCTGCTCAAGGTGATGTCGAAGATGGGCATCTCCACCATCGCCTCCTACCGCGGTGCGCAGGTGTTCGAGGCGATCGGGCTGTCGCAGGCGCTCGTCGACCGGTACTTCACCGGGACCACCAGCCGGCTCGGCGGGATCGGGCTCGACGTGGTCGCGGCCGAGGTCGCGGCACGGCACGCGGACGCGTACCCGGCCAGCGGCAACCGCCAGGCCCACCAGCGGCTCGCGGTGGGCGGGGAGTACCAGTGGCGACGTGCGGGGGAGGAGCACCTGTTCGACCCCGAGACGGTGTTCCGGCTGCAGCACTCGACCAGGACCCACAGCTACGAGGCGTTCCGTCAGTACACCGACCGGGTCGACGACCAGGCAGCCCGGCTGATGACGTTGCGCGGGCTGCTGACCCTCACCGAGGGCGTTCGTCCGCCGGTGCCGTTGGCCGAGGTCGAACCCGTCTCCTCGATCGTGAAGCGCTTCTCCACCGGTGCGATGTCCTACGGCTCGATCTCGTCGGAGGCGCACGAGAACCTGGCGCGGGCGATGAACTCGATCGGCGCCAAGTCGAACACCGGTGAGGGCGGCGAGGACTCGGACCGGCTGCACGACCCGGAGCGGCGGTCGGCGATCAAGCAGATCGCCTCGGGGCGCTTCGGGGTGACCGCCGAGTACCTGACCAACGCCGACGACATCCAGATCAAGCTCGCCCAGGGTGCCAAGCCCGGTGAGGGCGGTCAGCTGCCCGGCCACAAGGTCTACCCGTGGGTGGCCAGGACCAGGCACTCGACGCCGGGCGTCGGCCTGATCTCACCGCCGCCGCACCACGACATCTACTCGATCGAGGACCTCAAGCAGCTCATCCACGATGCGAAGAACGCCAACCCGCGTGCGCGCATCCACACCAAGCTGGTGAGTGAGTTCGGCGTCGGCACCGTCGCGGCCGGGTGCGCCAAGGCCCACGCCGACGTGGTCCTCATCTCGGGGCACGACGGTGGGACGGGCGCCAGCCCCCTCACCTCGCTCAAGCACGCCGGGACGCCGTGGGAGATCGGCCTGGCCGAGACGCAGCAGACCCTCGTGCTCAACGACCTGCGCGACCGGGTCGTCGTCCAGGTGGACGGTCAGCTCAAGACGGGCCGCGACGTCATCATCGGCGCTCTGCTGGGTGCCGAGGAGTTCGGCTTCGCGACCGCACCGCTCGTGGTGTCGGGCTGCGTGATGATGCGCGTCTGCCACCTGGACACCTGTCCGGTCGGTGTCGCGACCCAGAACCCCGAGTTGCGGGCCCGGTTCACCGGGAAGCCCGAGCACGTGGTCACGTTCTTCGAGTTCATCGCCGAGCAGGTGCGCGAGCTGTTGGCGGCCCTCGGCTTCCGCACGTTGCTGGACGCCGTGGGGCACGTCGAGCTGCTCGACACCCGGGCTGCCGTCGACCATTGGAAGGCGCAGGGGCTCGACCTCGCACCGATCCTGGCCGTCCCGGAGCTGCGGGAGGGATCCTCCCTGCACCAGGTCCGGACCCAGGACCACGGGCTCGAACGCGCGCTCGACAACCAGCTCATCGCGCTGTCGACGGATGCCCTGGAACGCGGTGAGCCCGTCCGGATCGCGCTGCCCGTGCGCAACGTGAACCGCACGGTCGGCACGCTGCTGGGTCACGAGGTCACCAAGCGCTACGGCGCCGCCGGTCTGCCGGACGGCACGATCGACGTCGAGCTCACGGGTTCGGGTGGCCAGTCGTTCGGTGCGTTCCTGCCGCCCGGCATCACGCTGCGGCTGTTCGGCGACGCGAACGACTACGTCGGCAAGGGGCTGTCGGGCGGGCGGATCGTGGTGCGTCCGGACCGGACGGCGCTGCTGGACCCGCGGGCCAACGTGATCGCCGGCAACGTCATCGGCTACGGCGCGACGTCGGGACAGATGTTCCTGCGCGGCCAGGTGGGTGAGCGGTTCGGCGTGCGCAACTCGGGTGCGACCCTCGTCGTCGGCGGGGTCGGTGACCACGCGTGCGAGTACATGACCGGCGGGACCGTCCTCGTGCTCGGCCCGACGGGTCGCAACCTGGGTGCGGGCATGTCCGGTGGCGTCGCCTACGTGCTCGACCTGAACCCGGCGCTGGTGAACACGGCGGGCCTCGCCTCGGGCGAGCTCACGGTGGCGGCGCTCGACGACGACGACTGGGCGGTGGTGGACGGCCTGCTCCGGCTGCATCGTGAGCACACCGGTTCGACGGTCGCGGCCGACCTGCTCGCCACCCCGGCAGCGGCACGGGCCCGGTTCTCCCGGGTGCTGCCCACCGAGTACGCCAGGGTGCGCGACGCGATCACCCGCGCCGCCGCCGAGGGGCTCGACCTGGAGGCACCCGGCGTGTGGAACGAAGTGCTGGCAGGTTCCCGTGGCTGACCCGCACGGCTTCCTCGAGGTCCGTGACCGGGAGCTGCCACCGAACCGCCCGGTCGCGGTGCGCCTGCAGGACTGGGCCGATGTGCACGAGCACCTGGCGGACGGGCAGGCCTTCCTGTCCCGG
>JAHIJU010000104.1 GCA_018898235.1 Actinomycetota bacterium
GAGAGCCTAGGCATCGTGCACCCACCGGCGCTGGCCCCACATCTGGACCACCGTGATCGCCAGGATCACGACGAAGAGCATCCACGACAGCGCGGCACCCTGACCGGCCTTGGCGTAGTGGAACGTGAGGTCGTAGACCTGCTGCACCACCACCTGGGACGATCCGGCGGGCCCGCCCGCGGTCATCGCGTAGACCTGGTCGAACACCTGGAACCCGTTGATGAGCGAGATGACGACGACGAAGAAGATCGAGGGCGACAGCAACGGGATCGTGATGGACCACAGCCGCCGCCACGCCCCCGCGCCGTCGAGCACCGCGGCCTCGACCACGTCTTCGGGGATGGTCTGCAACCCGGCGAGCAGGATCACCATGACGAACCCCAGGTCCTTCCAGGCCGAGGCGACGATCACCGAGGGCATGGCCCAGGCGGGATCGGCCCACCACCCGGGGCCGTCGATGCCGATGGCCCCGAGCACCTGGTTGACCACACCCACCGACGGGTTGAGCAGCCAGCGCCAGACGAGTGCGACCGCGATCCAGCTGGTGATGACGGGCAGGAAGTAGACCCCGCGCAGCAGGTTGCGGCCCTTGAGCGGCTGGTTGAGCGCGAGGGCCAGCGCGAGGCCGCCGACCATCACGAGCGGCAGGTAGCCGAGGACGTACTGGACGGTGTGCCAGAAGACGTCCGCCGTGTCCGGGTCGGCGATCAGGTCGGTGTAGTTCTTCAGGCCGACCCACTGCATGGGTGAGATGAGGTTCCACTTGTGCAGGCTGATCCAGGCGGCCCGCACCATCGGCAGGTAGACGAACAGCACGAGCGGGATGGCACTGGGAGCCAGGAACGCGAGGATCACCGGCCACTGGCGCCGGCGACGACGCCGGGTCGACGCCGCGGTCCGGGTCTGCGCCCTCGGGGGCGCCGCGAGGGCGGTCATCGCCGGCCTCCCGCCGCGGTCTGGTCGACGAGGCGCTGGCGGACCAGCCGACCTTGCTCACCGGACCGGCCGTCGGTCTCGAACGGGGTGGCCAGGACGAGGCAGGCGGCGCCCTGGGCCCAGCGGTCGTCCTGCCACTGCTCGACGGAGACCTCCAGGCCGCGCAGGTGCGGAAGCAGCCCGCGACGGAAGGCCGGGTCGAAGCCGGTGGCCCAGTGCGGCCAGCCGGCGACGCCCTCGCCGAGCAGGATGAGCAGCTCGGGGTCGAGCACGTTGACGATGCCCGCGAGCGTGCGCCCGAGCAGCCGACCCGCCTCGGCGAGGACGGCGCGGGCTCCCTCGTCGCCGTCGGTCGCCCGGGCGTGCAGCACCTCGATCGGGTCGTCGGCGGCCAGGACGCCGCGCGCCCGGGCCGTGGTGAGCAGCGCCTGCTCACCGATGAGCGCTTCGAGGCAGCCCTCGTTGCCGCACTGGCAGACGGGTCCGTCGGGCTCGACCGGCACGTGCCCGATCTGCCCGGCGCTGCCGGAGCCGCCACGCAGCACGGTGCCCTCGGCGACGAGCCCGCCGCCGATGCCGGTGCCGAGGGTGACCACCAGGAACGTCTCGTGATGGCGGCCCTGGCCGTACAGGGTCTGGGCCAGGGTGAGGGCGTTCACGTTGTTCTCGACCAGCACCGGCAGCCCGTGGTCGCGGCGCAGCGTGGGCCCGACGGGGTACTGCGACCAGCGCAGCTGGCTGGAGTCGACGACCCCGCGCGACGGGACGTCGACGTTGCCGGGCAGCCCGACCCCGATGCCGAGCAGCGGTCGGTCGGTGCCCGCGAGGAACTGCCCGACGAGCTGGGAGAGGCGGGTCAGGGCGTCCGGGGCGAAGGCGTCGTAGGCCTCGGTGGCCGCGCGGGCGACCTCGCCGTCGATCCCGACCTCGACGAGGGTGACGTGATCGGCCACCACCTTGACCCCGACGGCGTTCCCGGCGGCCGAGGTGAGTCCGAGCAACCTGGCCGGCCGGCCGCCCTGGGACGGGACCTGCTCGAGCTCCTCCAGCAGCCCGTCGGCGATGAGCTGCTTGGTGAGCTGGGTGATGAGCGCGGACGAGACGTCCAGGCTGCGCGCCAGATCGGCACGTGAGGTCGGCCCCTGCGCACCGATGTGCGCCAGGACCGCCGTGCGGGTGACGTCGACCCCACCGGCCGCTCGTGACATCCTCAACCCCTTTGTTAAGTACTTTACATACCCTAGAACCTCCCCACGCCCCCACGCAAGCCCCCCAAACCCTGCAGATTCCGAGGCTGCGCCGGGCTCAGACCTGCCCAGCCTCGGAATCCCGGGAAACGAGGGGAGCGAGGGGGTGAGGGAGAGGCGAAGGGGTGGCTCCGGCTGCGGTGTGGGCGCACCGCGGTTAGCGTCGGGCGTGCGCCGCAGCAGGGGCTCCGGGCGCCCATCAGGAGGGAGCGTCCGTGGCCGACCGGAGCGGGAGTGCGCGGCGCCCCCGGAACGGCCGTCACCGCCGGCCCGACGAGGTGCTGCGGCTCCAGGAAGCCCTGCTGCCGTCCAGCGTGCCGCTGCTCCCGCACGCCGACGTCGCCGCCGCGTACGTCCCGGGCGCCGAACCGCACGCCGTCGGTGGCGACTGGTTCGACGCCGCCTCGCTGAGCGACGGACGGCTCGTCATGTCCGTCGGCGACGTCGTCGGCAGCGGGATCCAGGCCGTCGCCGTGATGGGCCAGCTGCGCGCCGTGCTGTCCGCGCGACTGTTCGAGTCCGCCGCGCTCCCGCAGGCCGCCGAGGCCGTCGAGGCCCTGGCCGGACGCACGTCCGGCGCCTTCGCCACGACGCTGTGCGCCGCGACGCTGGACCCGTCGACCGGCGTCCTCGACTACCTCACGCGCGGCCACCCCGGACCTCTCGTCCTCGGCCCCGACGGCGCCCGCCGGCTGCCACCCACCGGCGACGGACCGCTCGGCACCCGGCACCGCGGGGCCGTGGGCAGCACCCGCCTGAACCTGGGCGAGACCGTGCTGCTGTTCACCGACGGCCTCTACGAACGGCCCGACGCCCAGCCCGGACCCTGCCTGGACCGCGTGCTCGACGTCGCGAGCGGGCTGTCCGTCGGCGGACGGGCCGTCTCGCCCGAACGCCTGTGCACCGACCTCACCGACGAGCTCGGGGTACGCGGCTTCGCCGACGACGTGACCCTGCTCGCGGTCCGCTACCGCCCGGCGCCCCCGGCGCTCGACCTCGAGCTCGCGGGGAAGGCCGAGCGCCTCGGGTACGTCCGCGCGGCCGTCGGCGACTGGGCGGAGGACCTGGGCCTGGCGCTGGACGACCGCCGACGCCTGGTGCTCGGGGTCAGCGAGCTGGTCGCCAACGCCGTCGAGCACGGCTACGACGGCCGCCCCGGCGGTCCCGTGCGGGTGCACGCCGAGCTCACCGGGCAGGCGACCGTCCTGGCCAGCGTCACCGACGAGGGCACCTGGCGCGAGCCCTCCGCGCACCCCGGCGACCGCGGCCGCGGCCTGTCGATGAGTGCCGCCCTCGGCCTGCGGATCGAGCTCGGGATCGCCCCCGGCGGAACCAGGGCCACCATCGAGACCCCCGCCCGACGGGCGCTGCGGATCGTCCCGGGGCATCCGCTCGACACCGTCGTCGCCGAACCGGCCCGACTGACCATCGAGACCTCCGGCCGCGCCGTCGTGCACCTGTCCGGGCCGCTGACCTCACGGGCCACGGCCGCCCGGCTCGCGACCGAGGTGCGCCGCGTGTCCCGCAACGGGCTCGTGCCGGTGGATGTCGACCTGCACCGGGTGAGCCACCTGGGCAGCGCCGGGCTCGCGGCCCTGGAGGCCCTGCTCGGAATCGACGGGCTGCCCGGGGTCCGGGTGGTCACCACCGCCGACTCGGCCTCGGCCCAGGCCATGGAACTGGCCGGGACACCCTTCACTGTCCCGTCCTGACGGCGGCCGACCGGCGGCGGAGGCCACGTCACCCCGTAAACAGCTCGCGCGCGTCGCCGCCTCCACGCACGCTGTGCCCATGACGACCGTTCACGAGCTGGCGACCCCCGCCGGCCCCGACGACCCGGACCTGGCCGCCCTGCTCGACGCCGAGCACGAGGTGCTGGCCGATGTCTGGGGCCACCACGACTTCGTCCAGACCGCGCGCGAACGGTGGGGACAGCTGAGCGACGACCGCGACGACCGGCTGATCACCCTGGTCGTCCGGGACGGCCGCGACGTGCTCGGCTACGCCCAGCTCGAGGTCCCGACCCGGGGCAACGAGCACCTGCTCTACGTCGACCTGGCCGTCCGGCCCGGCCACCGCCGCCACGGCCTCGGGTCCGCCCTGTGGGACGCGACCCTGGACGTCGCCCGGCGCGAGGGCCGCGGCACGGTGTTCGCCGGCATCGACCAGCGCACCGAACCGGTCGACGGGCCCGGCACGCTGGCCCCGGCCACCGGGTCGGGGCGGGTCGACGGCGACCAGCCCGGGGTCCGCTTCGCCGCGGGCCGGGGACTCGGGCTGGAGCAGGTGGACCGGTACTCGGTGCTCCACGTCCCGCTCGCCCCCGAGGTCCTCGCGGCGCACCACGAGGGCGCGGCCGCGGTCGCCGACGCCGACTACCAGGTCGTCACCTGGGTCGACCGCTGCCCCGACGAGTGGGTCGACGGGCTGGCCGTCCTCGAGCAGGCGATGGGCACCGACGCCCCGCTCGGCGGCCTGGACCTGCGCGAGGAGCCGTGGGACGCGGCCCGGGTGCGCCGGATGGAGCAGCGCCGGGCCACCTCGGGTCAACGGACTCTCACGGCCGGTGCCGTCCACCGCGCGACAGGCACCCTGGCCGCCTTCACCCAGCTCGTGCTCGGGTCACGGCCCGACTTCGGCTGGCAGCACGACACCCTGGTCCGCGCGGACCACCGCGGGCACCGCCTCGGGATGCTGGTGAAGGCCGCCAACCTGGCCCAGCTCGCGGAGCAGGCACCGCGGATCCGTCGGGTCGGCACCTGGAACGCCGAGGAGAATGCGCACATGCTCGCCATCAACGTGGCGCTCGGCTTCGCGCCGTCGGGCGGGTCGAGCAGCTGGCAGCGTCGACTCTGAGGTCACGCCGGGCCGGTGCCGGGCAGGCGCCCGCACCGGCTCAGCGGACGTCGACCGGCGCCCGCCACCAGCTGCCCCACCGGCGCACCACCTGGTCGCGCAACGCGTCGTCCAGCCCGTAGGTCGACAGCGCGACGTCCACCTGGCCGTTCGGTGGGCGCACGGCGGCCGGGTGCTCCATCACCACCAGGAACGACTCGGCGAACCCGTGCAGGTGCACCCCGAACTGCAGGGGCGTGCGGTAGACGAGCGTCCCGCCGATCAGCGTCCCGTCGGGACGCCGGGTCGCCACGTGCCCGCCGATCGGGACGCCGTGCACACCGTGCAGGCCGATCCGGTCGAGCAGCCGGTCCTGGTGCGGGCCGGCGTCGAGGCCGCGCACCGACCAGGTGTGACGTTCCTGGCCCGGGTGCACCCCGAGCGCGAACTGCAGCTGGTGGGCGTCCGCGACCCAGGACTCGTCGAGCCCGTCCCGGACGCCGTCGTAGAACGAGAGGCCCTCATGGCTGGGCCGGTCGATCGTCAACGACGTGCGCACCGGGTCACCCGTCGGGGCCAGGCGCAGCACGGTCGAGTCGGGCCAGTGCAGCTCACGGCGTCGGCCGTCGCTGATCGCCCGCGGGGCCGAGACGAACACCCGGTGGATGCGGTCGTCGAGGTCCTCGGAATCCCATGCGTACCAACGCCGGATCAGTTCGGGGCGTCGCACATGGGCCCACGCCGTGTCGGCGTCAGCGTTCAGGTCCAGCGCCACGATGCGGCGGCGATCGAGCGTCATCGCACATCACCTCACGTCCGACGGTACGCCGGCCGCCCGGTCGCGGCCATGCGGGCGGGGTGGGTCGGACGCTCGATCCGGGTCAGGCGGGGACGACGGCGAGGGCCGTGGGGTCGACCGCCAGCCGGACCGGCTGCCCGGGCTGGGCCCACCAGCCGACCGGGGCGCGGGCCGTGAGCAGCCCGATGCCGGGCAGGTCCACGTCGAGCTCGGTGCGACCGCGTCGGACATGTACCCGGCAGACGGATGCGGTGACGTCGCCACCCTCGTGCACGACGAGGGCTCCCGGCGCGAGGGCGAACAGCCCGTCGCCCGATGGGCGGACCAGCGCCGCCCGCAGCGGCGCCGCCGCCGGGTCGTCGACCGGCACGAACGCCTCGTAGCCCAGGAACCGGGCGACCGCGGCCGAGGCCGGAGCGCGCCACAGCTCGGCCGGTGCAGCGACCTGCGCCAGGCGGCCCGCGGCCATCACGGCGATCCGGTCCGCAACGGCGAACGCCTCGTCCTGGTCATGGGTGACGAACACGGCGGTGGTGCCCGTGGCCTCGAGCACCGCGCGCAGATCCGCAGCCAACCGCTCACGCAGCGCCCGGTCGAGGGCCGAGAGCGGTTCGTCGAGCAGCAGCAGCCGCGGCCGCGGCGCGAGCGAGCGCGCGAGGGCGACGCGCTGGCGCTCCCCGCCGGACAACGTCGCGACGTCGCGCCGCCCGGCCCCCGGCAGACCGACCAGGTCGAGCAGCCGGGTGACCTCATCGGCCCGTCCCGCACCGCGCGGCAACCCGTAGCCGACGTTGCCCGCGACGTCCCGGTGGGCGAACAGCTGGCCGTCCTGGAACAGCAGCCCGAACCCCCGTCGGTGCACGGGGACCGGACCCAGGTCGGCACCGTCCCAGGTGACCTGCCCGGCTGCGGGCCGTTCCAGCCCGGCGACCGCCCGCAGCAGCGACGACTTGCCGCAGCCCGAGGGGCCGAGCAGCGCCAGCACCTGGCCGGGCGGCACGTCGAGGTCCACCCCGTCGACCGCGCGTCGGGCGCCGTAGGTCACGACCAGATCGCGCACACCGAGCCCGCGCACAGCGAGGCCGCCCGCCATCGCGTCCTCCCGATCGTCGTTCACAGCTCACCCCCCGACGGCCGCAGCCGCTCGAACCCCGCGACGGCCAGCGCGCACAGGGCGCCGAGCAGCACCGCCGCCGCCATCGCCTCCCCGGCCGCATCGGCACCGGGTCGCCCGATCAGCCGGTAGACCACGATCGGCAACGTCGGACGGTCGGGTCTGACCAGGAACGACGTCGCCCCGAACTCACCGAGGGAGGCCGCGAACGCGAAGCCCAGCGCCAGTCCGCCGGCCCGGGCGACGAGCGCACCGTCGACCGTGCGCAGCACCCGACCGGGCGCTGCGCCCAAGGTCGAGGCCGCCTCACGCAGGTGCGGGTCGATCGCGCGGAGCACGGGCAGCACCGTCCGCACCACGAGCGGGACGGCCACCGTCGCCTGCGCCACCGGCACCAGCAGCGCACTGGTCCGCAGGTCCACCGGCAGTCCGAACGGCCGGTCCATGGCCAGCAGCAGCCCGAACCCGACGGTCACCGCCGACACCCCGAGCGGCAGCATGACCAGGGCGTCCAGACCGCTCAGCGCCCGGCGTGCCCCGGGGCGCGCGGGGCGGCGCGACAGCACGAGCGCGAGCAGGCCGCCCACCAGCAGCGACAGGCAGGTCGCATCGAGAGCCACCCGCAGCGAGGTCACCGCGGCGTCGAGCGCCGTGGTGCCCAGCCCGGGCGTCGGGGTGCCGAGCGCCCGGTAGTGGTCCAGACCCCAGCCCGGCCCGACGCGCAGCGACCGCACCACGAGCGCCGCCAGGGGCGCCGCGAGCGCCAGCACCACCGCACCGGTCACCGCAGCCGCACCCCGGTCGAGCGCGCGGGAGGACGGCGGCCCGCCCCGCGCAGGTTCGGTGAGGGTCAGCGCGCGCTCCCGTGCGGACCGCGCCCGCCCGGCGATCAGCAGCGCCCCGGCGACGACGACGAGCTGGGTGATCGACAGCACCGCGGCTGCGCGCAGGTCGAGGAACTGGGTGGTCTGCACCCAGATCTCGGTCTCGATGGTGCCGAACTGGAGCC
>JAHIJU010000105.1 GCA_018898235.1 Actinomycetota bacterium
CCTGGTGGAGACGCCATGAGCCCGGCGCTGGCCGTGATCGACATGCAGAACGTGTTCGGCGACGCGGACAGCCCATGGCGCACGCCCCGGTTCGACGAGGTCGTCGGCACCGTCGGCGCACTGGCCACGGCGTTCGCGGACCGCGCGGTGTTCACCCGGTTCATCGCACCCGCCGTACCGACCGGCGCCTGGCAGGCGTACTACGAGGAGTGGCCGTTCGCCCTCCAGCCCGCCGACGCCCCGGCCTGGGACGTCGTGGAGTCCCTGGCCGAGGTGGCGGCCCACGCGGCCGGCACCGACGGGCGTGGCGGCACCCTCGACGCGGCCACGTTCGGCAAGTGGGGGCCCGAGCTGGCCCGGCTGGTCGGCGCGGACAACCGGCTGGTCGTCTGCGGGGTGAGCACGGACTGCTGCGTGCTCTCGACCGTGCTCGCCGCGGTGGACGCGGGGGTCGAGGTGCTGGTCGCCGCCGACGCGTGCGCCGGGCTGGACGACCCGTCTCACGCCAAGGCCCTCGACCTGATCGCGTTGTACGCCCCGCTCGCCACGGTCGTGACGACGGCACAGGCGCTCGCGCTCGCCGGCGCGTGACCGCCGCGGCGGACCAGCGGGCCCTCGGGGCGCTGGTCGGTGTCGCGCTCGGCGACGCCCTCGGCATGCCGACCCAGCTCGCGTCGCGGGCACAGATCGTCGCGCGGTACGGACCCGTCCTCGACGGGCTGCACGCCGGGCCCCACGACCACCCGATCGCCGCCGACCTGCCGGCCGGATCGATCACCGACGACACCTGGCAGACCCTCCTGCTGGCCGACCTGCTGATCGCCGGGCGGGGCCGACTGGACCAGCACGCGTGGGCCCGGGCGCTGCTCGACTGGGAGGACAGGATGCGGGCCGCGGGCTCGCTGGACCTGCTCGGCCCCTCGACCCGGGCGGCGCTGGACGCGCTCGCGGCCGGCGTCCCGGTCGAGGAGACCGGCCGCGCGGGCACCACCAACGGTGCGGCGATGCGGGTGGCACCGGTCGGCATCATCGCCCCGCCGGATCCCGGGCCCCTGGTGGACCTCGTGGTCGAGGCGAGCCGGCTCACCCATGGCACGTCCGTCGCGCTCGCGGGGGCCGCGGCCGTTGCGGGGGCCGTGAGCGCCGGGGTGGCTGGCGCCGATCTGCCCGACGCCGTGGAGCTGGCGCTGGCCTGCGCGCGGGAGGCCGCCGGGCGCGGACGATGGGTGGCCGGCGCCGATGTCGCCGCGCGGATCGAGTGGGCGCTGCGGGCGACCGCCGGGCTGGACGACGCCGCGCTGCTCGAGACGGTGACGCACCTGGTCGGGACCTCGTTGGCGACCACCGAATCGGTGCCCGCGGCGTTCGCGTTCGCCTGCGCCCGACCCGACGACCCGTGGCTCGCGCTGCGGCTGGCGGCCAGCGCGGGCGGCGACACCGACACGGTCGCGGCGATGGCCGGTGCGCTCCTGGGCGCCACCCACGGGCCGTTCGCTCCGGAGGCCGTGGCCCAGGTGGAGCGGGTCAACGGGATCGACCTGGCCCGTGCGGCGCGGGGCCTGCTGGCCCTGCGTCCGACGCCGGCGACGGCCGCCGGGCGCAACGCCGCGGTCCCGGTCGCCAGCGGGCCGTCCGCAGCCGGGCCGGGCACCACCGCCCCGCCCGTGCCCGCGCCGAACGGCGCCGGTCGCCTCGTGTACGTCGGGCAGGGCGTCGTCGACCTGGTGACACAGGTGCCGTCGCTCCCGTCGCCCGGCGGCGATGTGATCGCCGGTCCGTTGCGCGCCCTGGCCGGTGGTGGGGTCAACGTGATGGTCGCGGCCGCGCGGCTCGGGCGCCCGGTGCTCTATGCCGGACGCCACGGCCGCGGACCCTACGGGGACCTGGTGCGCGCCGCACTGGGCGAGCACGGTGTCCGCCTGGCTCTTCCTGCGAGCCCGGGCCAGGACACCGGCACGGTGCTCGTCCTGGTCGCACCGGATGGCGAGCGCACCTTCGTCACCAGCCCGGGGGCCGAGGCGGGGCTGACCGCGGCAGACCTGGCACAGGTGCGACCCGCGCCCGGCGACGTCGTCGTGGTGAGCGGCTACACGCTCGTGCACCCGTCGAACCGGGCCGCCGTGCTCGCCTGGTTGCCCGGCGTCCCCGGAGAGGTGACCGTTCTGTTCGACCCGGGCCCGCTGGTCGACCAGGTCCCGCCGGAGGCTCTGCGCAGCGTGCTCGCCCGTGCCGACTGGGTGAGCGCCAACGAGGCCGAGGCGCGCGCCCTCACCGGCCTGCACGATCCGGCCGAGGCGGCCCGCGCCCTGGCCGAGCGCGCCCGGGGCCACGCCCTGGTGCGCCGCGGTGCGGCCGGGTGCCTGCTCGCCGGTCCGTCCGTCCAGGAGGTCCCCTCCCCCGA
>JAHIJU010000005.1 GCA_018898235.1 Actinomycetota bacterium
ACGACGGTGAGCTGCCGCAGGTGGGCGACCTTCGCCAGTACCTGCGCACGACGTTGCCGGACTACATGGTGCCCGCACGCTTCGTCATGATCGACGAGGTGCCGCTCACGCCGAACGGCAAGGTCGACCGGCGGGCGCTGCCGGACCCGGATTCGGCCGACCGGCTCGCGGACGGGCAGCACGTCGGCCCGCGGACCCCCGTCGAGCGCCGGCTGGCGGAGCTCTGGGCGGAGCTGCTGGGCACGGAGCAGATCGGTGTCCACGACGACTTCTTCGACCTGGGCGGCCACTCCCTGCTGGCCCTGCAGCTGCTCAACCGCCTCATCGACGAGTTCGGCGTCGAGCTGCCGCTGCACCGGCTCTTCGAGGCCTCGACCCTCGAGGCCCTCGCCGGTGTGATCGACCAGGCGACCGGTGGGGCCGCTGGCGCGATGCGCTTTGTCCCCGAGCTCACGTCGATCTGGTGCGAGGTGCTCGGCGTCGTCGCGGTCGATCAGGACGACGACTTCCTCGCGCTGCAGGGCGACCGGTCGCTGGTCGATGCGATGCTGACCAGGACCCGCGAACGGCTCGGGGTGTTCGCCGAGGGCCTGTCGGCCACGGACTTCCTGCGCCGGCCCACCATCCGCGGTCTCGCGGAGCTGATCGGCCGGAACGAGCAGCCGGTGTCCTCACTCGTGGTTCCGTTGCGCACGACGGGCGGGGCGACCCCTCTGTTCCTGGTGCACGCCGGCGGGGGCTACGTGTTCTTCTACCGGGCGCTGGCCGCGGAGCTGGACGGGCGCCGGCCGGTCTACGCGATCCGGGCCGAGAACCCACGCGACGGCCTGGGTCGGCCGCTCGTCGCCGCCGAGAGCATTGCGAGCATCGCCACCCGGTACATCGAGCAGATCAGGGAGGTCCAGCCGCACGGCCCCTACCTGCTCGGTGGGGCCTGTTTCGGCGGTCTCGTCGCCTTCGACATGGCCCGGCAGCTGCGGGCACAGGGCGAGGAGATCGCGGGTCCGCTGTTCCTGTTCGACTCGGTCCTCCCCAACAACCCGGCGATCAGCCCCGACGACCTCGACCGGCTGAGGGCCGCAGGCTTCGACCCCGAGACCCTGACGCCGAGCCTTCGACAGGCCCTGACCCGCAAACGGGCCGAGATCCGCACGATGGGTCCGGTCGCGGGAGCGACGCATCTGGTCCGCGCCGCGGGCAGGCGCGCCGTCCGCGAGCTCAGGCGCGGTGGGTCGAGGCTCCTGACCCGGATCCCGTTGAGGTCCGTGGCTGCCGGGGCGGTGAGCGCACCCCAGGTGGGGTCGCAGACGCCGGAGGCGCAGCTGCTCCAGGAGTACGCAGAATCCCTCGAGGTCGCCATCCACCTGTCGCTGGCGTACCGGCCGGAGCCCACGGAGGTCCCGCTCGTCCTCGTCGAGGCCGTCGGGAGCGGCCCGCTGAGTGTGTCGTGGCGGGGGATCACCAGTGGGGAGATCGCGGTGCACCGTTCGCCCGGCACCCACCTCGACATGCTGGAGCATCCGTGGGTCCGGGACACCGCCGCACTGATGGACGAGGCACTCTCCTCGACGTGAGCGACCACGGGTGCGTCGTTCACGTCGCGAGGGTCTCGGGCTCGGCCGCTGCCCTGGCGGGCGCGGCGAGCGTGCTGAGCGACCTGGAGCTGCGCCGCGCCACGACGATCCGGGACGGCGCCGCCAGGGCGAGGTTCGAGCTGGGCGCGCTGCTCGTCCGGACCGTGGCTGGCGGGGCGCTCGGGATGGCGCCGCGATCGGTTCCGGTGGACCGCAGCTGCGACCGGTGCGCGCGTCCCCACGGCCGACCACGCGTGCCGGGGTCGGCCGTGCACCTGTCCGTCTCGCACTCGGGCGACCTCGTCGTGGTCGCGACCTCGCGGGTCGGTCCGGTCGGGGTGGACGTGGAGGAGGTCACGACCGCGCCCTTCGACCACTCCGCCCTGGCCGATCTGGTGTGTGCACCCGGTGAGCGTCCCGCCGTGATCGACCGGGAGAGCTTCCTCACCTGCTGGACGCGCAAGGAGTCGGTGCTCAAGGCCACCGGCGACGGGCTGCGCATCCCGCCTGCGGAGGTGGTCCTGACGCCGCCGGGCACGCGTCCTCGCCTGGTCTCGTTCCGTGGGCGCCCGGGCCCGGAGTGCCAGCTGGCCGACGTGGACCTCGGCCCTCGGTACCGGGCTGCCGTCACGGTGCTCGACCCGTCCCCGTTGGCCGTCACGGTGGTCGAGGAGCAGCTGCGGCGGGGCTGACGAGGTCCCCGAACCGGGTCTCGGGGCGATGGCCAGCGGCGGGGGCGCTGCGTCGGGCCGGCGACGGCACGCCGTGTGCGGGAGCGTGGCGGCGTGATGCCGAGGCCCGAGTGCGGGCGGCGCGGCCCGGGTGCGGGCGGCGCGGCCAGAGGAAAGGCCCCCGGCCGCGTCGCCGCGGACCAGGGGCCTCTCTGCTCACCGGTCGGGGTGGCGGGATTCGAACCCACGACCTCTTCGTCCCGAACGAAGCGCGCTACCAAGCTGCGCCACACCCCGTGAAGCC
>JAHIJU010000106.1 GCA_018898235.1 Actinomycetota bacterium
CAACAACGGTGGTCCGTTCGACCCGAAGACCTACGGCGGCGACGCAGCCAAGGCGCAGAAGGTCCGCGAGGCCTTCCTCAAGACGATCCCGCGCAAGGCCATCCTCGACGCCATCGTCACCCCGCTGGATCCCGAAGCCAAGGTCCTGGACTCGCAGATCTTCGTGCCGGCCCAGGCCGCCTACGCGGACACCGTCAAGAAGAACGGCTCCGACGCCTACGGCGATGTCGACGTCGCCGGTGCCAAGGCCCTCCTGGCCGAGGCCGGGGTCACCAACCCGACCGTGCGCATCCTCTACAACATCAACAACCCGAACCGGGTGAACGCCTACACGCTGATCGCCAAGAGCGCGAGCGACGCCGGCTTCACCATCGTCGACAACGGCGACGCGGCCTGGGGCAAGCGCCTCAAGGACGGTTCCTACGACGCCTCGATCTTCGGCTGGATCAACCCGGGCGTCGGTGTCTCCGGCACGCCGCAGATCTTCTCGTCGACTGGTGGCGGCAACTACAACGGCTACGCGAACGCCAAGGTGGACGCGATCACGGACGAGCTCGTCGTGACGCTCGACAAGGACAAGCAGGTCGAGCTGCAGGCGGAGGTCGACCCGTACCTGTTCGCCGACGCGTACGGTCTGCCGCTGTTCCAGTCGATCGGCGTCGACGCGGTCTCCGACCGGGTCTCCGGGATCGACGTGTACAACCCGAGCCAGTCCGGTGTCTGGTGGAACGTGTGGGACTGGTCCGTCAAGAGCTGACCTCCTGACCCCACACCTCCGGTGTGAACGACAGCGCCGGGGCTGCAGCAACCGCTGCGGCTCCGGCGCTGTCGCGTCCGAGGTCTGGTGCCCGTTGCGGTGGGCACTAGAGTTCTGTCGCCAGTCGTCGAGCCGTCACCGGTCGTCGAGTCCCTGTCCATCCGGCCGTGGTCCGCCACGGCACGCCGCACCGGCTCAGGTGCCCGGTGTGAGGCGAGAGCGAGTTGTCATGTTCTCCTACGTCATGCGACGCCTCGGGGTGTCGTTGCTTGTCCTGCTGGGTGCGTCGTTCCTCGTGTACATGCTCGTCGCGGTGTCGGGTGACCCGCTCCAGGAGTTCCGCGAGACGACCAAGCCCAACAAGGACCAGCTCATCGCGCAGCGTGTCGCGCTGCTGAACCTCGACGTCCCGGCCCCGGTGCGCTACTTCATCTGGCTGGGCGGCGCCGTCAAGTGCGTCATCCCCGGCCAGTGCGACCTCGGCGTGACCCTGCAGGGGCAGCCGGTGACGACGGCGCTGTCGACCGCCATCCCCTCGACGTTGCAGCTGGTCACCGGCGCGACGCTGATCGCGATCGTGGTCGGCGTGATCGTCGGCATCGTCACCGCGCTGCGTCAGTACTCGGCGCTCGACTACTCGGTGACGTTCGTGGCGTTCCTGTTCTTCTCGCTGCCGGTGTTCTGGGTCGCCGTGCTCCTCAAGGAGTTCGGCGCGATCCGGTTCAACGACTTCCTGGCCAACCCGGTGGTCCCGCCGATGGCGATGGTGCTCGTGGGCGTCGTCTCGGCGGTGATCTGGCCGCTGATCCTCGGCGGCTCCTGGAGACGACGGGGGATCACCGCGCTGGTGGCCGGCGTGGTCGGCGCGGGTGTCCTGTTCTACCTCGGCGCCACGGAGTGGTTCTCGTACCCGGGTCTCGGTCCGGTGCTCATCGCGCTCACCGGCGTCGGCATCGCCATCGCGATCACCGCCCTGCTCGCCGGGCTGGCGAACCGCCAGGCGCTGTATGCGAGCCTGACGACGGTCGCCCTGGCGGTCGCGGCGATGTACGCGCTGGCGCCGCTGCTCGAGCAGGCGACGCTGTGGCTCATCGTGCTGCTCGGGCTGGCGGCCATCGGCGCGGGTGTGCTGGCTGGCTACCTGTTCGGCGGCTACGACAGGCGGCAGTCGATGAAGGCGGCCGGTCTCACCTCGTTCCTGGTCGCGGGGCTCGTGCTGCTCGACCGGTTCATGCAGTCCTGGCCGGCCTACTTCACGGCGACCCGGGGGCGGCCGATCGCGACCATCGGCTCGGAGACCCCGAACCTCAACGGGGACTTCTGGACCACCGGCCTCGACATGTTCACCCACCTGGTGCTGCCGACTACGGCACTGGTCCTCATCTCGGTCGCCTCCTACACCCGGTACTCGCGGGCCTCGATGCTCGAGGTGATGGGCCAGGACTACGTGCGCACGGCACGGGCCAAGGGCCTGTCCGAGCGCGTCGTGGTGACCCGGCACGCCTTCCGCAACGCCCTCATCCCGCTGGCGACGGTGGTCGCCTTCGACATCGGGCAGCTGCTCGGTGGCGCGGTCATCACCGAGAACGTGTTCTCGTTCAAGGGGATGGGCGCGCTGTTCGTCACCGGCCTCTACCACCAGGACCCCAACCCGGTGATGGGTACCTTCCTGGTGGTCGGCATCACGGCCGTGACGTTCAACCTCCTGGCCGATCTGGCCTACTCCGCACTCGACCCGCGCGTGAGGGTGAAGGCATGAGCACCGCCGAACG
>JAHIJU010000107.1 GCA_018898235.1 Actinomycetota bacterium
GCCAACATGACCGAGTTCGGGAAGACCGAGCTGTTCACCTGCGCCCAGCTCGCCGACGTCGGCGTGGACCTGGTGATCTTCCCGGTCTCGCTGCTGCGCGTCGCCCTCGGGGCCGCCGAACGTGCGCTCGACGAGCTCGCGGCGACCGGGACGCTCGCCGGGCAGGTCGGGCAGATGCAGACCCGCGCCCGCCTCTACGAGCTGCTCGACTACGCCGGCTACACCCAGTTCGACGCCGGGGTGTTCGACTTCCGGCTCGACGACTGACCCGCACCGGACCTGCCGCGACCGAAGGACCACACGCCGCACCTCATCCACCCCACGACAGCAAAGGAGCGCCCGTGCCCGATCAGCAGACCCACAGGGGACTGGCCGGAGTCGTCGTCGACACCACCGCCATCTCGAAGGTCGACCCGCAGTCCAACTCGCTGCTGTACCGCGGCTACCCCGTGCAGGAGCTCGCCGCCCGCTGCTCGGTGGAACAGGTGGCGTGGCTGCTGTGGCACGGCGACCTGCCGACCGACAGCGAGCTGGCCGACCTGCAGCAGGTCGAGCGTGCGCACCGAGGCCTGCACCCGGCCGTCCGGCAGGTGATCGACCTGCTGCCGTCGGCCACCCACCCGATGGATGTGGTCCGCACGGCCGTGAGCGTGCTCGGCACCCTGGACCGGGCGGGCTCGGCGCTGGACGCCGACCCGGCCACCGCCCAGGACAGCGCCGTCCGGCTGTTCGCGGCGTTGCCCGCGATCATCGCCTACGACCAGCGCCGCCGACGCGGACTGGACCCGGTGCCCCCGCTCGACGACCTCGACTACGCCTCGAACCTGCTGCACCTGACGTTCGGCACTGCGGCCCGGGACCTGGACGCCGAGGTGCTGGGGATCTCGATGGTGCTGTACGCCGAGCACTCGTTCAACGCCTCGACGTTCACCGCCCGGGTCGTCACCTCGACGCTGTCCGACCAGTACTCGGCCGTGGTCGCCGCGATCGGCGCCCTCAAGGGGCCGCTGCACGGCGGTGCCAACGAGGCCGTGATGAGCCTGCTCGACGAGGTCGGGTCGGTCGAGGCCGTCGAACCGTGGCTCGATGCGGCGCTGGGTGCCAAGCGCAAGATCATGGGCTTCGGCCACCGCGTCTACAAGCACGGCGACTCCCGGGTGCCCACCATGCAGGCCGCCCTGGACCGGCTGGTGGCCGACCGCGGCGCCCAGCAGCTCGCCGAGCTCTACGGCGCGTTGGCCGCGGCGATGGAGCGGCGCACCGGCATCCTGCCGAACCTCGACTACCCGTCAGGCCCGGCGTACCACCTGCTCGGATTCGACGTGGCGTCGTTCACGCCGCTGTTCGTCGCCTCGCGGGTGATCGGCTGGACGGCGCACATCGCCGAGCAGCGTGCGGCGAACTCCCTGATCAGGCCGCTGTCGGCGTACGACGGGCCGGAGCTGCGGCACGTGCCCTGAGATCGCGACGTCCCGGCCGGCTCAACACGATCTTCACGATCCGGCGGGGTCACCCACCACACTGGGCGGTGAGGCTGGGACACACGTCGGGCACACGGCCCGGCCGGCGTGGAGGTGCACCGTGATGGGTCTGGCGAGTCATTCGATGATGGGCGGCGGCGTGGTGCTGTGGCCGCTGCTCGTGCTGTTCTGGGTGGGGCTGATCGCGCTCATCGTGTTCCTCGTGGTCAAGCTGCTGCCGCGGTCGGGTGGACGCCCGCCGAGCCACCAGCCGCCGCCCGGCGCGCCGCAGGAGAGCCCCGAGGAGATCCTCGACCGCATGTTCGCGCTCGGTGAGATCGACGAGCCCACCTACCGCGCCCGGCGCACCGCCCTGGGCGAGATGCGGCGACCCTCATGACCCGGCGTCGCACCGGCTATCTGATCGCCCTCGTCGTGGCCGTCGTCGTGCTGGTGGGCTCGGTGGGCGCTGCGGTCACCTGGGCACCGAGGCGGGCGGCCGCAGTGGAGCGGCAGGTGAGCCGCACCGTCGAGGGCACCGGTCCAGGACGGGGCATGGCGATGGGCCCCGGTGAGCGCCGGGGCGCCGGGATGGGCCGCGGCACCGGCACGGGGCGCGGTGGCGGGCAGGGCCCGAACGGCCCGGCCGCAGGCCTCATCACCCTCGACAAGGCACGCACCAAGGCCCTGACCTGGGTCGACGCGCACCTGGCGGGCGCCACCCTGGACCAGGGGGTCCCGGTCGCCGGTGGCTACCGGTTCACCGCGACGCTCGACGGCAGCGCCGCCGCCGTCGTCCTC
This sequence comes from Actinomycetota bacterium, assembly GCA_018898235.1. GTDB lineage: Bacteria > Actinomycetota > Actinomycetes > Actinomycetales > Cellulomonadaceae > Cellulomonas. The sequence continues at coordinate 2,262 of JAHIJU010000107.1, forward strand.
GTGCAGGCCGACGGCACCGTCGTCGCACACCAGGTCGCCGCCGCCGGCCCGACCCCGAGCAGCTGAGGGCGCCCGTGCCGCGCAGCACCGTGCTGGTGGTCGACGACGAACCGGACATCCGCCGGGTCGTCGTCGCCTACCTGTCCCAGGCCGGCTACGAGGTTCTCGAAGCCGCCGACGGCACCCGGGCGCTGGCCCTGGCGCGTGAGCGCCGACCCGATGTGGTGGTGCTCGACCTGGCGCTGCCGGACCTGGACGGGGTGGAGGTGTGCCGCCGGCTGCGCACCTTCACCGACGCCTACGTGCTCATGCTCACGGCGCGCGCCGAAGAGGTCGACACCCTCATCGGGCTGTCGGTCGGTGCCGACGACTACCTCACCAAACCGTTCAGCCCGAAGGTGCTGCTCGCCCGCGTCGCGGTGCTGCTGCGGCGGCCCCGCGCCGAACGGACCGACACCCGGGTGCTGGGCGACCTGGTGCTCGACCCCGACGCGCGGCTGGTCACCGTCGCAGGCGGACCGGTCGAGCTGACCCGGACCGAGTTCGACCTGCTCGCCGCGCTCACCGAGCGCCCGCGCCAGGTGCTCACCCGCGCCCAGCTCATCGACCGCGTGTGGGGTGGTGACTGGGTGGGCGACGAGCGACTGGTCGATGTGCATGTGGCGCACCTGCGGGCCAAGCTCGGCCCCGACGCCGGGCGGCGCTACGTGGTCACCGTGCGTGGCGTCGGCTTCCGGACCGGTGAGGGGTGAGACGTCCGGTGGCCCGGCTCGGGCTGTCGGCCCGGATCTTCGTGACCATCGCCCTGGTGGTCCTGGCGGGCGCGGGGACGCTGCTGCTGGTGGCGCTGCTGCTCGCACCGCAGGTCTTCGACGACCACCTGGCCGCGACCGGACTCACCCTGGACGACGCCGAGAACGCGGGCGTACGGGACGGCTTCACCGATGCTGTCGTCACGTCGATCGTGGCCGGGGTCAGCGCGGCGGTGCTGGTCGCCGTGATCGCCGCCGCCCTGGTCGCGCGCCGGCTCACCGGGCCGCTCGCCCTGGCCGCCCAGACCGCGACGCGGCTGGCGGACGGCGACCTGGGCGCCCGGATGCCGCAGCCCGGGATGGGGCCCGAGCTGGCCGAGCTGGGCCGCGCGGTCAACACGCTGGCGGCCCGCCTGGAGCAGGCCGAGCTGCGCCGCGAACGGCTGCTCACCGATGTCGCCCATGAGCTGCGCACCCCGCTGACCGCGATCGAGGCGACCGTCGAGGCCCTCGCCGACGGGGTGCTCCCGGCCGATGCGGCCACGCTGGGCTCGCTCACGGCGCAGGCCCGGCGGCTCACCCGCCTCACCCAGGACCTGGCGGCCGCCTCACGCAGCGAGGAGCACGCGTTCACGGTGCACCGGCGCCGCGTCGACCTGGCGCCACTCGTGCAGCAGGTGGTCGCGGGCAACGCCGCGCGGTACGCCGCGGCCCGGGTGCAGCTGACGGCGCTGGCGGACGGTCCGTGCCCGGCCCTCGTCGACCCGGACCGGGTGGTCGAGGTGCTGGACCAGCTGCTGGACAACGCGCTGCGGCACTGCGCGCCCGGCGGTTCGGTGCAGCTGCGCTGCGCGCGGACGGACGACCACGCGGAGCTCACCGTGGTCGATGACGGGGCGGGGTTCGCCCCCGACCGGTCCGAGCTGCTGTTCGAGCGGTTCGTCCGCGGTGCCGTCCCGTCGGCCACCGGCAGCGGGGTGGGGCTGACGATCGCCCGCGCCCTGCTCGTCGCTCAGGACGGGTCGCTCACGGCGCACAGCGACGGGCCGGGCCGGGGCGCGACGTTCACGGCGCGGGTGCCGGGGGCCTGACGGCGGTCGGCCCCGCACGCTCAACCCCGCGCTGCCCGCCGGGACGGACACCCGGGCGATCGCGGCGCGAGCCTGAGACGCGCGCTACGGCAGCGTGTCGAGCACGGTCCGCTGGATCGCCACGGCGGCAGCCCCCCGGGCCCACAGCATCGGGTCGTCCTTCACCAGGTGCAGGTCAACCTCGCTGGCCTCGGGGTTGCGGTGCGCCCGGATGGCCGCGACCAGCCGGTCCCACCCGACCTCGGCCAGCCGGATGCCCTCCCCGGTGAGCACGACCCGCTGCGGTTGGGCGATGTTCACCACATCGGCGATCAGCACACCGAAGCCGCGCGCGGCGTTCCCCACCACCTGGTCGGCGATCGGGTCGGCCGCGAGCGCGAGATCGAGCACCTCGTCGTAGGTGAGCGGGCGGCCGATCGCCAACGAGGTCTGCGCCTGGATCGAGTCCATGGACAGCAGCGCGTTGGCACAGCCGCGGTGCCCGTCCGGGCAGGCCGGACCGAGCGGGTCGAGCGGGAAGTGCCCCAGCAGCCCGAGGCCGGAGTCACCCCCGTGGACCAGGCGATCATGGACCACGAGCCCGCAGCCGACCGCCGCACCGATCGTGAGCGCGACGAAGTCGCTGACGTCGCGCCCGGCGCCGAACCAGTGCTCGGCCTCCATGAGCGCATCCAGGTCGTTGGCAAGGACGACGGGGAGCCCGGTCACCTCCCGGAGCAGCTCACCGAGCGGGACGTCGCGCCAGCCGAGGAAGGGCGCCCGGCCTACCCGCACGCCCTCGTGCACGATGCCGCCCAGGCCCACCCCGATGGCCGCGACGGGGGCGGGGCGCGGCCCGCGGATCTGCTCGACGAGCCCCGCGAGCAGCTCGACGACGGCGGCAGGGTGGTGGTCGTCGACCTCGACCTCGGCGGACCGGACGATCTGCGCCCGCAGGTCGGTGAGGACCGCGTAGGCGTGCGAGCCCGTGAGCTTGACGCCGATGAAGTGGTCGAGCCCGGGGTCGACGTCCAGCGGCTGCGGCGGGCGGCCGCCGGACCGTGAGGTCTGGTCGATCGCATCGTCGACCTCGAGCAGCACACCGAGGTCGATGAGCGGCCGGGTGAGCCGCGTCAGGCTCGGGGTGGACAGGTCGAGGCGCTGTGCGAGCTCGGTGCGCGCGAGCGGCCCGTGCACGAGCACCTCGAGCGCGACCCTGCGCCCGGACGGTGACAGCTGTGACCACCTGGACGGTGCGGCGGACATCGTGCTCCCCTCGAACGACTGGATCGATTATGCCGGGGCGGAACCATCCCGCACACCACGCCGTGACCAGACTGTGATCTTGACCTGCCTTGACGACTGACGACCCGTCTGACAGTTTATGTCGTGCCAAAGAAAACACGCTCCCTGCCGGACTCCCAGGAGACCTCGACAGACCCGAGCGAGACGATGACGTCCACCTGCGGAGGCCCCCCATGTTTCCCATCCGAAGGACCACCCTGAGCGCGCTCGGCGCCTGCGCCGTCGCCGCCCTGGCGCTCACGGCCTGCAGCTCCGGCACCACCAGCAGCTCGCAGACCCCGCTGTCCACCCCCGGCGCCTCGATCTCGGGCACCGTGACGTTCTGGCACGCGTACTCCGCCGACTCCAACGAGGCGAAGACGCTCGACACGGTGCTCATCCCGAAGTTCGAGTCCGAGCACCCGGGAGTCACCGTCAACGCGGTTCCCGTCCCCTACGACGACCTGCACCAGAAGCTGGTCACCGCCGTGGCCGGCGACACGCTGCCCGACCTGGTGCGGGCCGACATCATGTGGGTCCCCGAGCTCGCGGACCTCGGTGTCCTCGTGCCGCTCGACGAGCAGATGCCGGACTTCACCAGCTACTCCGACCAGGTCTACCCCGGTGCACTGGCCACCAACGCCTGGAAGGACCACTACTACGGGCTGCCGCTGGACACCAACACGCGCGTCATGCTCTACAACGCCGACGCCCTTGCCAAGGCCGGCCTGACGAAGGCCCCGGCGACGTTCGCCGATCTGCGCGCCGATGCGCCCAAGCTGACGGCCGCGGGTGTCTCCACGTTCGCGGACAACAGCACCTCGGGCTGGAACGTGCTGCCGTGGATCTGGAGCGCGGGCGGGTCGGTCACCGACGACAAGGTCACCAAGGCCACCGGCTACCTGAACTCGGCCGCCTCGGTGGCCGGCGTCCAGCTGCTCGTCGACCTCTACAAGGAGAAGGCGATCCCGGACACCATCCTCGGCGGCGAGGGCGGGACCGCCACCTCCGACGGGCTGGCCACCGGTGCCTACGCCACGATCCTCGACGGGCCGTGGATGTACCCGATCTTCGCCTCCCAGTACCCGAACTTCCAGGTCAAGGCGGCCCCCGTCCCGGCCGGTGACGGTGGCAGCATCTCGGTGGTCGGCGGCGAGTCCGTCGTGCTCACGCAGTCCTCGAAGAACAAGGACGCAGCGA
>JAHIJU010000108.1 GCA_018898235.1 Actinomycetota bacterium
ACGGAATGGGCCGATGACACTCGTTGACGACGCGGACCGTGGCGTCGACGCCGCCGACCTCATGGTCGCGGGTGTCGTCGTCGGGTTCGTCGCCTGGATGGCCCGTCCCGGCACGCTCACGGGCATGCTCTGGACGCTGGGCGTGGTCGCGACCTTCCTGGTCGGCATGGCGGTGTTCCGCGGCTACGACGTCGGCTACCTGGGGACCGGTCCGGGTGAGTTCCAGGCGGTGCTGCGTGGCGGGGTCGCGGCGGTGGTGGTTCCGGCCGTCGCGAGTGTCTGGGCCGACATCCCGATGTCCCGGCTCGCGGTCGGCACGACGGCGCTGCTGCTGACGGTCGGTGTCGGGCTGGGGCGCTACGGCGTGCGTCGTGGGCTGCACCGCGCCCGCGCCCAGGGGCAGGCGATGGCCCGCACCCTGGTCGTGGGGGACGGTCCGGGTCTGCGTCGGGTGATCGACGACCTGAAGTCCGCCAGCTACCACGGCTACCGCGTGGTCGGCACCTGCATCCCCTCGCTGGATGCGGCGCCCGCCGCCCGCGACATCCCCACCCTCGGCGCGATCGCCGACATCCCCCAGGTGGTGCACGACTGGTCGATCGACGTGGTCGTGGTCACCGGTGGGGCGCTGACGGGTGACGGTCTGCGCCGACTGTCGTGGGCGCTGGAGCTGACCGGGACGCGGCTGGTCGTGGCTCCGGGCCTCGTCGAGGTCATCGGGTCGCGGGTGCGGATGCGGCCGACCGCGGGGTTGTCCCTGCTCGAGATCGAGGTCGCCACACCGCGGTGGCGCCAGTGGGCGAAGTGGTGGTTCGACCGACTCACCGGGAGCCTGATGCTGCTGGTCGCGGCACCCGTGATCGGCCTGTGCGCCGTCGCTGTGGCGATCACGAGCAAGGGATCGCCCTTCTTCACGCAGCAGCGGGTCGGCATCGACGGCAAGCCGTTCACGATGGTCAAGCTGCGCAGCATGTACATCGACGCAGATGCCCGCAAGGCCGCGCTCGCCGAGCAGAACGAGGGCAGCGGGCTGCTGTTCAAGATGCGTCAGGACCCCCGGGTGACACCGGTCGGCCGGGTGCTGCGTCGGTTCTCCCTCGATGAGCTGCCTCAGCTGCTGAACGTGGTGACCGGGGGCATGTCCCTGGTCGGCCCCCGGCCGCCGCTGCCGAACGAGGTCGACGCCTACCGCGACGCGACCTGGCGTCGACTGCACGTGCGTCCGGGGCTCACCGGTCTGTGGCAGGTCTCCGGCCGGTCCGACCTCTCGTGGGACGAGTCGATCCGGCTCGATCTGAGGTACGTGGACAACTGGTCGATCGCGCTCGACCTGCTCATCCTCTGGAAGACCCTGCGCGCGGTGGTCGGCGGGTCCGGGGCGTACTGAGCCCGACGCGAGGGTTGACGGCGCCGAGCCCCGTCAACCCTCGATCAGCTCCAGGGTCCCGGCGGTCTCGCGATACGACTCACCCGTCCGCGGGCAGCGCCAGACGGAGTCGTCGACCTTCGTCAGGGGCTCGCCCGCCCGACCGACCCATCGCACCCTGCGCGCGGGCACGCCCGCGACGAGGGCGAAGTCCGGGACGTCCTTGGTCACGACCGATCCGGCGGCCACCAGGGCCCATCGCCCGATCGTCACGGGTGCCACGCACACCGCACGGGCCCCGATCGAGGCGCCGGTCCGCACCGTCACACCGACCGCGTGCCAGTCGTCGCCCGACTTGAGGTCGCCCTCCACCGTGACCGCCCGGGGAAAGTAGTCGTTGGTGAACACCACGGCCGGTCCGACGAAGACGCCGTCCTCCAGGACAGCGGGCTCGTACACCAGCGCGTAGTTCTGGATCTTGCAGCGGTTGCCGATCCGCACCCCGGGTCCGAGGTAGGCACCGCGACCGATGATGCACTGCGAACCGACCACCACGTCCTCGCGCACCTGGGCGAGGTGCCAGACCTTGGTGTCCGCACCGAGGGTGGCGCGTGGGTCGACATCGGCGGACGGGGCGGCGAAGGCGGCGGGCATGAGCGGCTCCTGAGGTCGGTGACGGGCTGATCCTTCACCCGATCGCCCGGCAGTGCCTCCAGATGGGCGTCGCAACGGGTGAAAGGCCCAGGTCGACCTTCGATCGTGCCCCAAGTTCCCCTATTGTCCGATATCGACCGACTCGTGCGGGCTGCGCACCCCCGAGCGCCGCCCCGGGTCGGCCCCGAGCTGGAGGATCCGATGTCCCGTCTCACCCGCCGCCGCTGGGTCGCGCCACTGGTCGGGCTCGTGCTCGCCCTGCCCGCCACGCTGGTCGCGATGCCGGCATCGGCCGCCACCAACCCGTGCGTGAGCGGGAACGCGATCGCGTGTGAGAACTCCAAGCCGGGCACCGATCCGTCGGTCTGGGACATCAGCGGGGC
>JAHIJU010000006.1 GCA_018898235.1 Actinomycetota bacterium
CTGCGGCCACCATCACCAAGGCCAACTACGCCGCGATCAACGTCCTCGATGACCGCGGAGCGTCCACGACCTTCGTGCACCGCGGCATCGGCGCGGCGCTCGCCCACCTGATCGGCTCGTCGCCGCACGCACGGGGCGTGCTCGGACACATCCCGATCGACGGCGCGATCCGGCTCGACGATCTCACCCAGCACCCCGCGTTCCGCGGCTGGCCCGAGCACCACCCCCCGATGGGTGCGTTCCTCGGGGCGAGCGTCCGCGTCGGTGAGCGGATCTTCGGGCAGATCTACCTCGCCGACAAGCCCGGTGGCTTCACCCAGCAGGACGAGGACCGGGTCCTGCGGCTCGCGGCCACGGCCGCCGTGGCCGTCAACAACGCCCAGCTCTACGCCGGCGCGGAACGCCGCGAGCGCTGGCTGCACGCCGGGCAGGACATCACCACGATGCTGCTCGAGGGCGCCGACGAGGAAGAGGCGCTCGAGCAGATCGTGCGGATGGCCCGCGAGATCGCCGGCGCCGACACGGCGGCACTCGTCCTGCCCGGACTGTCCGACGCCCTCCTCATCGAGCTGGCGGACGGCTACGACGCCGATCGGCTGCTCGGCCAGGTGATGCCCGAGGACGGACGCACCGCCGCCGTCATGAGCGAGGGGCGCGGTCTGCTCACCCCGTCGCTGTCAGCCAGCCGGACCGTCCGGGTCGAGGCGATGCGCGCCTTCGGTCCCGCGATGTACGCGCCCATGCAGACCGCCGGCCGGGGCGTCGGGGTGCTCATCCTGATGCGGCGCATCGGCGCGCAGCCCTTCACCGAGGCCGACCTGGTGACTGCCGAGTCGTTCGCCGCCCAGGCGGCGCTCGCCTTCGTGCTGGCCGAGGCGCGGCACGCCCAGGACGTGGCGGCGCTGCTCGACGAGCGGGAGCGCATCGCCCGTGACCTGCACGACCTGGCCATCCAGCAGCTGTTCGCGACCGGGATGCAGCTCGAGACGGTGCGACGGCGCGCCGCACGCGGCGTCGACCCGCACGAGCTCACCGAGATCCTCGAAGAAGCCCTCGACAACGTCGACGGGTCGGTCCGCGAGATCCGCCAGATCGTGCACGCCCTGCGCGACCCGGACGCCGCGACCTCCATGGTCGAGCGGCTGCGCCGGGAGGCCTCCCTGGCCAGGACGGGCCTGGGCTTCGCTCCCTCGCTCGTGCTGTCGCTGGACGGCCGCTCGATCGGCGACGGCGAGCCCGGTGAGGGCCTGGTCCTCGCCGAGGACGTCATGGACGACAGGGTGGCCCCCCAGCTGTCGGACGACGTCGTCGCGGTCGTCCGGGAGGGACTGGCGAACGCCGCGCGGCACGCGCATGCGTCCTCGGTGATCGTGCGGGTCTCCGTCAACGGCGCCGGGGCGACCGGAACCGTCTCGGTCGAGGTCCAGGACGACGGACGTGGCCTGCCGGAGCATCGTGCCCGGCACTCCGGCACGGGGAACCTGGCCTCACGTGCCCGTCAGAACGGCGGCACCTTCAGCCTCGGCGCGACGACGGACGGCCGAGGAGCGCTCCTCAGCTGGCAGGCACCGTTGGCCTGACGCCGGTCGGCGAGCCTCGGTCGCGGCAGCCTGAGGTGGCGGGCGCCGCAGGCCCGCACGGGCGGGCCTGTCGCGCGGGGACAGCCCGGGTCAGTGCCCGGGCTCGGCCCGCCACCCGGCGTGCTTGCGAGCGGCCACCCAGGCGGCGACCTGGGTGCGGCGCTGCAGACCCATCTTCGACAGCAGCGATGTGATGTGGTTCTTGACCGTCTTCTCGGCGACGCCGAGGCGTTCGGCGATCTCGCGGTTCGACAGCCCCTCACCGATCAGGTCGAGCACCTTGAGCTCGCTCGGCGTGAGGTTCTCGGTGGGGTCCTCGTGCCCAGCGCGGCGACGGGTGACCGTGCGGTCGTCGAGCAGCGTGCGCCCGGCGGCCACCGCCCGGATCACATCGGTGATCTCGGCGCCCCGCACACTCTTGAGCAGGTACGCCGCCGCGCCGGCCGCGAGGGCTGCCGCAAGCGCGTCGTCGTCGTCGAACGACGTCAGCACGATGGCGCGCGCCTGTGGCAGCGTCTCGTGCACCGCCCGCATCAGGTCGATGCCGGTGCCGTCGGGCAGCTGCAGGTCGACGAGCATCACCCGCGGTCGCACGAGGGCGGCGCGACGGATGCCGTCGGCCACCGATCCCGCCTCCGCGACCACGGTCATGCCGTCGGTACGCTCGACGACCTCGGCGATGCCTCGACGCACCACTTCGTGATCGTCGACGATCATGACGGAGATCGGGCCCTGTCGGTCTGCGGCGGGCGCGTTGCCGGTTTGGTTCACGGTGGCATCGTATCGACACGTGCCCACGATCTTCCTCCCCAGCTCCATGAGTCTGCACCCGACTTTGCCGCAACAGTGGCGCGCCGTGACCTACGACGTCGCCGATCACCTCCCGAAGGACTCCCCCCACGCCGCCGCCATCGTCGTGTGGGGCACGTCCCGCGCGGTGCTCGACGAGGCCACCGCACTGCCAGAGCTCGTCTGGGTGGCCGATCTGGCGGCCGGGACCGACCGGACCGTGGCCGCCGGGTTCGGCCCTCAGGTCCAGATCACCGGCGGGGTCGGCCTGCACGACGCCACGGTCACCGAGCACACCGTGGCGCTCCTGCTGGCCTGTGTACGGCAGGTCCCAGAGCTCGTGCGGGCCCAGGGCGGGCACCGCTGGGCCGCGGAGCTCGGCGGGGTCCAGGAGCTGCACCCGTCGGGTCGGCTGCGCACCCTCATCGGGGCCCGGGTGCTGATCTGGGGGTTCGGCTCGATCGGGGCGCACCTCGCTCCGGTGCTCGCGGCGCTCGGTGCCCAGGTGACCGGCGTCGCACGGACGGCCGGCACGCGCGGCGGGTTCCCGGTGGTCACGGCGGAGCAGGCACGTGGGCTCCTCGGGCGCACGGACGTCCTCATCGGTCTGCTGCCCGCCACCGCCGCCACCCGGCACCTGCTCGGAGCGGACGTGTTCGACGCCCTGCCCCACCACGCTGTCGTCGTCAACGTGGGACGCGGCTCGACGCTCGACGCCGATGCGCTGCTCGCGGCCGTGCGCAGCGGCCGGCTGGGAGCCGCCGCGCTCGACGTCGTCGAACCCGAACCGCTCCCCGCGGACTCACCGCTGTGGGACGAGCCCCGGATCCTGATCAGCCCGCATGCAGCAGGCGGTCGCCCGGTCGGAGCCGACGAGCTCATCTCCGACAACCTGGCGCGCCTGGTCGACGGGCGACCGCTGCGCAACCTCGTGCGGGCCGCTACCAGTGGCCGTGACGCGGGCGGGGCTGGCACCGCGGGCAGCTGAACGACGAGCGGTTCATGAAGGACTCCCGGCGGATCGGCGTGCCGCAGCGGGGGCACGGCCGTCCCGTCTGCCCGTACACGGCCAAGGACCGGTCGAAGTAGCCCGACGCCCCGTTCACGTTGACGTACAGCGCATCGAAGCTCGTCCCACCCACGGCCAGTGCCTCCCGCATCACCTGGGCCGTCTGCGCCAGCAACCGGGTCACCTCGACGGGACGCGCCGCCTCGGTCGGGCGCGCGTAGTGCAACCTCGCGCGCCACAGCCCCTCGTCGGCGTAGATGTTCCCAATGCCGGAGACCAAGGTCTGGTCAAGGAGCGCCCGTTTGAGACCCGTCCGACGCCCCCGCAGCCGGGTGACCACCGCCGCGGCGTCCAGGTGCGGGTCGAGCAGATCACGGCCGATGTGCGCCACCGGCGCAGGGACGAGGTCATCGGGCGACCCGGCGCCCGCCGGCAGACCGTCCGCCGTCGGCTCCAGGTCCACCACGGTCAGGTGACCGAACGTGCGCTGGTCGACGAACTCCAGGACCGAGCCGTCATCCAGCTCGAGGCCGACCCGCAGGTGAGGGTGCGGTGGCTGGGCGGAGCCGGCTCCGGGCTCCCGCACGAGCAGCTGTCCGCTCATGCCCAGGTGGACGAGGAGCGCCTCGTCGCGGCCGTCGAGCGTCAACCAGCAGAACTTGCCGCGTCGGGCCGCCGCGACGAAGCTGCGACCCCGCAGCCGTGAGACGAGCTCGACGGAGCCGCCGGGAGCACGCCGGGCGGCCGACTCCCGGAGCACGCGGACCTCGACGACGGTGCGACCCAGCACATGCTCGGCGAGACCTGCTCGGACGGTCTCGACCTCCGGGAGCTCCGGCACGGGCTCAGGGTGCGGTGCGGGCCGCCGGCCCCGGCGGCTCGTCGGCCTCCGCGAGCGCGCGGTAGGCCATCTCGGCCGCCTGCTGCTCGGCCAGCTTCTTCGCGTGCCCGGACCCGCGGCCGTACTCGTGGTCGGCGAAGAGCACCCGGGCCGTGAACACCCGGGCGTGGTCGGGACCCTCGCCGGACACGTCGTAGAACGGCGCACCCAGGCTCCGCGTGGCCGCGAGCTCCTGCAACGAGGTCTTCCAGTCCAGGCCGGCGCCCAGGTCGGACGCCGCGCGCAACGTCGGGCCGACCAGCCGCAGGACGAGCGCCCGGGACGTCTCCAGCCCGTGCGCGAGGTAGACGGCGCCGAGCACGGCCTCGAGGGTGTCCGACAGGATCGAGTCCTTGTCGCGGCCGCCGGTCCGCAGCTCGCCCCTGCCCAGCAGCACGAACGCGCCAAGATCCAGGACACGTGCGACCTCGGCCAGCGCCCGCTGGGACACCGTCGCGGCACGCATCTTCGCCAGATCGCCCTCGGAGTTCTCCGGCAGGCGACGGTAGAGCTGCTCGGTCACCACCAGCCCGAGGATCGAGTCACCCAGGAACTCCAGGCGCTCGTTCGTCGGGATGCCACCGGCCTCGTGCGCGAAGGACCGGTGCGTGAGGGCAAGCACCAGCAGCTCGGGGTCGAGATCGACCCCGAGCCGTTCGAGCAGCGCGACCGGAGCCCCTGCCGGCGTTCGCGAACCGCTCATCACAACGCTGCTGCCGTCAGTTGCCCTCGTGCTCGCTGCGCACGGCGCGGGCGTAGGTGCGCTCGCCGTAGGCGCCGCAGGTCGGGCACGCCGTGTGCGGCAGGTGCAGCCCCTTGCAGCGCGCGCAGGTGCTCAGCGTGGCAGCCGTGGTCTTCCACTGCGACCGCCGGGCATGGGTGTTGCTGCGCGACATCTTCCGCTTCGGAACAGCCACTGGTCAGCCCTCTTTCGTCTCGTCGTCGTCCGCCAACGCGGTCAGAGCCGCCCAGCGAGGGTCAAGCAGGTCGTGCACGTGGCCCGGGTCGTCCGCGAGCCGCGCGCCGCACTGGGGGCACAGCCCGGGGCA
>JAHIJU010000109.1 GCA_018898235.1 Actinomycetota bacterium
CAAGTACTGCATCTCCGGGGCGATGAACCTGCCGGCCTCGGTCGTCGAGCTGTGGGTGTCGGTGTCCGGCGGCCTGCTGGTCGAGGGGTACGGCATGACCGAGGCCTCGCCGGTGTGCCTGGGCAACCCGTTCCACCCGAGCCGACGGTCGGGCACCATCGGCATCCCGTTCCCCAGCACCCTGATGAAGGTGGTCGACCCCGACGACCCGACGCGCGAGGTGGCCCGGGGCGAGCGCGGCGAGCTGCTGATCAGCGGGCCGCAGGTGTTCTCCGGCTACTGGAACAACCCTGAGGAGACCACCAAGACGCTGCTGCCCGGTGGCTGGTTGCGCACCGGCGACCTGGTGACCGTGGACGAGGACGGGTTCACCACCATCGTCGACCGGGTCAAGGAGCTCATCATCACCGGCGGGTTCAACGTCTCCCCGTCGGAGGTCGAGAGCGTGCTGCGCGGGCACCCCGACCTGGTCGACGCCGCGGCGATCGGGGTCCCGTCGGCCTCGGGCGGCGAGAAGGTCGTCGCGGTGGTGGTGGCGCGCCCCGGAGCCGAGATCGAGGTCCAGGCGCTGCGGGACTGGAGCCGGGAACGGCTCGCGGCCTACAAGGTGCCGCGCGACATCGTCGTCGTCGACGACCTGCCGCGGTCGATGCTGGGCAAGGTGCTGCGCAAGCAGGTGCGCGAGGAGTACCTGGCGGCACACGCCGCCTGAGCGCCCGCCCCGCCCGGGCGGGCGCCGATGGATGGCCTGCTCTCAGTGGGCAGATAGGTCGCTCCCAGCCGTGCGGGCGACTCTCGTTCCATGACCTGGTCGCGGACCCGCGTGGGACGGTATGGCGTGGCAGCAGCGACGGTGGCGCTGGTGCTGCTCGGCGGCACCGCGGGCGCAGTGGCCGCCGACCGGCTCCCGCGACCGCTCGGCGCCCGGACGTCCGCCTCGCCCTCGGTCTCGCCTCCCTCGGCCCTCGGTGTGGGCGGCGATCCGGCCGCACCCGAGGTGGCGGGTGCTGGCGAGCCCGTGAGCACGCCGTTCGGTGCCGTGGTCGACGGCGGGTCGGCGACGCCGCCCGGTGCGACGGCGGTGCCCGGTGCGACGCCGCCCGGTGCAACGGCGGTGCCGGTGGCCCCGGCCGCAGCGGTGCCGGTCCCGCCGCCGCCCGCGAAGACAGCCGAGGCCGCGCCCGTGACGCCGTCGGCAGCGGGGGGCACGTACCACGTCGTCGGACTCGGCGACTCGGTGCCCGCGGGCACGGCCTGCGGCTGCGCCACCTACGTCTCGTTGGCCGGACGGGCCCGTGCGGCCGAGCTCGGGCGCACCCCGGACGTCGCCGACCTGGCCGTCCCCGGGATGACGACCGCCGGGCTGGTCGATCAGCTCGCCGACCCCGACGTCGCCTCGGCGGTGGCCGACGCCGACCTGGTCATCGTGACGATCGGCGCCAACGACTTCGACCCGGACGACGTCTCGACCGATGCGTGCGCCGCACCCGGGCTGGACTGCTACCGCCCGCAGCTGGACGCCCAGGCAGGCGAGCTGGACACGGTGCTCGACACGATCGCCACGCTCGAGGCGGACCACCCCGCGACCGTGGTGCTCACCGGCTACTGGAACGTGTTCCTCGACGGGGACGTCGGCCGCGCCCAGGGGGCGGCGTACGTCGCGGCGAGCGATGCGCTGACCGTGGCCGACAACGCCGTCATCGAGGCGGCCGCGGGGCGGCACGGTGCGACCTACGTCGACCTGTACGCGCCGTTCCGCGGGACCGGCGCGACCGATGACACGGCGCTGCTGGCCGCCGACGGGGACCACCCCGACGCCGCGGGACACCGTCTGATCGCGCGGACCATCGAGGCCGCACTGGGCTGAGCAGGTCCCGGTCGGGCGCTCGACCCTCGTGTGCACGGCACCCGCGGAGCCCGGCCCGTACCGTGATCCGATGGGCGTGCTCGCGTGGCTTCTCGACTCCGACCCCGCGCTGCGCTGGCAGGTGCTGCGCGACCTGACCGATGCGCCCGCCGACCAGGTCGCGGCCGAGCGCGCCCGGGTGGCCACCCAGGGCTGGGGTGCCCAGCTGCTCGCCGCGCAGGCCGATGACGGCCGCTGGGACGGCGGCACCTACCGGCCCGGCTGGGTGGACGAGTCCCGGCCCTTCTTCGACGCCTGGACCGCCACCCACTTCAGCCTCCAGCAGCTCGTCGACCTGGGCCCCGACCCGGCCGCGCCGCAGGTGGTGCGGGCTGTGGCGCGGGTGCGCGAGCAGGTGCGCTGGGAGCACGCGGGTGAGCCGTTCTTCGACGGCGAGGTCGAGCCGTGCGTCAACGGGATCGCCCTGACGGTGGCCGCCGCGTTCGAGCAGGACGGCGGGGCGATGGCCCGGACGCTGCTGGCCGGGCGGCTGGCCGACGGCGGCTGGAACTGCTGGGCGCCGGAGCAGGCGACGGTCTCCTCGTTCCACTCCACGATCTGCGCGCTGGAGGGGTTGCTCGCCTGGCAGCGGGCCGGCCACGGGTCCCCGGAGCTGGCGCGGGCGCTGGCGGACGGCCAGGAGTACCTGCTGGCCCGGGGCCTGTACCGGCGGCGGTCCGACGGCAGCGTGCCCGATCCGCGGATGACGATGCTGTCCTATCCGGTGCGCTGGTTCCACGACGTGCTGCGCGGCCTCGACCACTTCCGCCTCGCCGACCGTCGCGACGCACGGCTCGCCGAGGCCGTCGAGCTGCTCCGATCCAAGGCCGACGGGGACGGGCGGTGGAGGCTGGAGAACGTGCACGAGGGGCCGGTGCTGTTCCGGCTCGGGCCGGTCGAGGGCGGGCAGGACCGGTGGGTCACGCTGCGCGCGCTGCGTGTGCTCCGGTGGTGGGACGCAGGCTGAGGGATCGCGGCCGGTCCGTCGCTCCGGTAATCGCCTTGGCAGGTGCCGGCAGGACCGCCACCATGGAGGGTTGCAGGGGAGGCACAGAACCTGGCAGCACAGGACCGACGGATGAGGAGCGGGCGGATGCGTGGCACCGCAGCAGGGTGCGAGGTGGCCGATCCGGCCTGCTCGGGCACTGCCGTGCACCACCGATCCGTCCGCTGACCCTGCCGCCCGCCACCTGCGCGGGTGCACGACCCGATCCGAGACCCCCATGCATCCCCTCACCGAGGCGCAGATCCGCGCCGGCTTCATCAACGCCTCCCGCCGCGAGGCGGCACAGGCGGCGCTCCCCGTCCTCGACACCCTCGACTGGGACCAGCTCGACTACCTCGGCTGGCAGGACCGCAAGGCGCCGCTGGCCGCCTACGTCGTGCTCGAGGTCGACGACGAGCCGATCGGCGTGCTGCTGCGCTCCGGGGATGCCGGTCGGGTGCGCCGCGCGGCCGTCTGCGCCTGGTGCGAGGACATCGTCGTCACCGATGACGTCAGCTTCTACGTCGCGCGTCGCGCCGGGGCCCCCGGCAGGCGCGGCGACACGATCGGCACGCTCATCTGCACCCAGTTCGGCTGCTCGCGCAACGTGCGACGTCGCCCGACCCGCACCGAGGTCGGGACCGATCAGACGAACGCCCCCGAGCAGATCGTGCAGCGGCGCATCGCGGGGCTACGCGAACGGTCCACCCGGTTCGTCGAGGAGGTGCTGCGCACCCGGTAGCCCCGTCGGCGCGCGTCGGCCCCGACGCGCAGCGGGCCGCCGGACCGGGCGGGCCGTCGCCCGACCGGGTGACATGGACACGGGCAGCGGTCCGCCTTGGTGTCCCGGAGCGCGCGACGTGGGATCTTTGCGCGCACGACGGTGGCCGCAGGCCGACCGCGACCGGACGGCAGCCGGCTCCCGGTGCGTCGTGGTCGGAGCCGGGTCCGCCGTGCGCCGATCGTCGGACGTCGGCGGGCGGGATGCGGTGGACAGGCACGCAGGACCCGGCGCGGTGCGACGCCCGGACGAGCTGGCCGTGCTCGCCCGTCGCGTCGTGGCGCTCGGCATCGCGGTGTGCGTCCCGGTGCTGGTCGGCATCTGGTTCACCGATGCCCGCAGCGACCCGTGGGTGCGCTGGGGGTACCCGCCGCTCCTCGTCTTCCTCGCGGCCTTCGCCTGGGTGCTGCTGCAGCGCTCCCGGTGGGCGGTCCGGGCGGCCCTGGTCACCCTTGTCGGGCTCGAGCTGTGGTGGGTGCTGGTCGCGGTAGGCCGCATCGCGCAGGCGCCGGACGCCGCGAGCGCCTGGGCCTCGTTGGCCCCCACCCCGATGCTCGACGTGGCGGTCTGCCTCGTCGTCGGCTTCCTGTTCCAGGCGCCGCGGACGGCCGCCCTGCACGGCGGCGCCTATGCGCTCGTCGCGACGGTGGCGATCGGCGCCGCGCTGCTCCGCAAGCCCGGGGCCGGTGACGCCCTCTGGCTGACGGTGCGCTACGGCGTCTACCTCGGGGTGTTCATCGCGTTGCTGCTCGTGCTGTCACGGGCCAAGGAACGCGTGGCGGCGGCGGTCGCCGACGCCGCGGCCGCGGATGCGACCGCGTCCCGGATGCGGGAGATGGCCTACCGCGACGAGCTCACCGGCCTGGCGAACCGCCGCCGCCTGCTCGAGGAGCTGAGGTTCCAGGCAGGTCGGGTCGGCCCCGACCACCCGGTGTCCGTCGTGTACCTGGACCTCGACCACTTCAAGGCCGTCAACGACAGTCTCGGGCACGCGGTCGGGGACCGGGTGCTCCAGGTGGTCGCCGAGGTCGCGACCGAGGTCGTCGGCCCGGGCGATCTGCTGGCACGGCTCGGCGGTGAGGAGTTCGTGGTGGTCGCGCCGGGGATCGACGGTCGCCGGGCGGCGCTCCTGGCGGAGCAGCTGCGCGAGCGGCTGCCGGATGCGATCGAGGCCGTGGTCGGACGGCGCGTCACGGCGAGCTACGGCGTGGCCGAGCTCACCCCCGGGCAGGACCCGGCCGGGGCGTTGCAGCAGGTCGACGCGCTGATGTACCGAGCGAAGGCGGCGGGCCGGGACCGGGTGGCGGCGGCGGAGGGGTAGCACCCCGGCCGTGGTCAGGAGATCTCGACCATGTTCGTGTAGTACCAGGTGAGCACGCCCAGCACGACCGCCATGGCGACCGGGACGGACCGGGCCAGCCACTTCGGGCGCTGGGCCAACCAGTCGCCTGCGGCTGCCAGGGCCGGGAAGGCCGCGAGCGCGTACCGCCCGGAGCCCATGAAGTCCTTGGTCCCGACGATCGGGATGGCGATCATCACCGCCGTGTACGCGGCGTAGCCCCAGCCGAACCGTCGCACGACCCGTGGCACGAGCAGCACCACGAGCAGGCAGATCACGGCCTGCAGACCCAGGTTGAGTCGCAACCCCCAGGTCCCGTTCGCCAGGGACTCGAAGAACGCCTGCTTGAACCAGGTGGCGGGGCCGACGCCCTGGTCCCAGCCCGGCGCCGACTCGGTCTCGACGAAGGCGAGAGGGTTGCCGAACCTCGCCCACAGGTACGTCATCCAGGCGAGCAACCCGCCGAACGCGATGAGCACGGTCGCCTGCCGGGGGCGCACCCGGGTGACGGCCGCGCGCAGGTTCTGCCAGCCGCGGCCGCCCTCGTCCCGGGCGAGCATCTCCAGGGCCCGGACCGCCAGCCCGACCGCGACCGCGACGCCGAACGGCCGGCTGGCGACGGCGAGCGCACCCACCAGCCCGGCCGCGAGGTACCGGCGTCGGTCGACCAGCAGGAACGCACCCACCGCCAGCGCCAGGTAGGTCGCATCGGCGTACATCGGTCCGTGCAGGAAGAGCGAGTACGGGTAGGTGAGCAGGACGGCGATCGCGAGCACCGCCGACCGACGTGGCAGCCGGTTCCACACCCAGCGGCTGAAGAGCAGGACCGCCACCAGACCGCTGCCGACCGCGACCACCTGCCCGGCGATCTGGGTGCCGCCGACGAAGGGAGCCAGCGCCCGGGCGGCGAGCGGGAACACCGGGAAGAAGGCGATCGACGACTGGTGACCCGGGTGGTAGAAGTACCCGCCGGCCGCGATCCGCCAGTACCAGGCCGAGTCCCACCGGTACCAGCCGTCCAGCCAGGGCAGACCGGTGTGGCCCATCGTCCCCGAGCGGAGGTGGACCACCGTCACGACGACGGTGAGCCCGAGGGTGATCGCCATGAACACCCCGGTGATGGGCAGCCATGGCCAGCGGGTCATCGTCGGACGGTGCGCGGGCGCGGCGACCTGGCGCGCGGCGACCTGTTGCGTCATGACACTCCTGGCGGACGATCCGTGGACCTCGGCCGCGACCCTGCGCGGACCCGGCCACCCTAGGTCCCGAGCGTGTGAGTCGAGCACGCACCCCTGGCGGAGCCGGAGCAGCACCCGGGCCCGGGCCGGATCGCCCGCACCGGCGAGGGACGACGGTCCCGATCCGCGACCCTGGGCCCCCGTCCTCGCCGATGAGCGGTAGACCTGACGGGTGCCGTCCCTTCCCCGTCCGCGTGCGATGCGGGGCGGCGGCTCCCCTGTCACCCGGCCGGCGGGCGGGGGGTACCTGCCGGGGCAGGCGGCCTACCGGCGGGTCGTCGTGGGGCTCGGAGCGGGCGGGCTGGCCAACTTCGCGCTGCTGTACTACGTCCAGCCCCTGCTGCCCACGTTGGCCACCCGCTACGGCGTGCCGGCCGGCACCTCGGCGCAGGCGCTGTCGGTCTCGACCATGGCGATGGCGGTCGCCCTCATCGGCATCGGCCCGCTGTCCGACGCCGTCGGGCGGGTGAACGTGCTGCGCTGGTCGTTGGCCGTCTCGGGGGCGCTCGGGGTGGTCAGCGCCTTCGTCACGTCGTGGCCCGCGCTGCTGGTGCTGCGCGGGCTGATGGGCGTCGCGCTGGCCGGGTTGCCCGCCGTCGCACTGGCCTACCTGCGCGAGGAGATCCACCCCAGCGCCCACCCGCAGGCCAATGCGACGTACATCGCCGGCACCGCGACCGGCGGGGCGCTCGGCCGCCTGCTGCCCGGTCCGCTCGACGCCTGGGGCGGCTGGACCTTCGCGACCTGCACCATCGCCGGGGTGACGCTGGCTGCGGCGCTCGCCGTCACGCTCCTGGTGCCACCCTCGACGGGGTTCACGCCGACCCCGCCGCGGGTGCGCGCCGTGCTCGGCGGGATGGGGCGGACGGTGCGTGACCCGGTGGTGCTGGCGTTGTGCCTGGTGGGGTTCGCCGGGATGGGGGCGTTCGTCGGGATCTACAACGCCATCGCGTTCCGGCTGCAGGCCCCGCCGTACCAGCTCGGGCACGCGGCGACGCTCGTGTACCTGGCCTACCCCGTCGGCATCGCGGGGCCGACGGTGGCCCGGCTGCTCGCCGCAAGGCTCGGCCGATGGCCGGCGACGGTGCTGCTGGTCGCGGGGATGGCGGCCGGAACGCTGGTGGTCGGTGCGGGTCCGCTGCCGCTCGTGATGGCCGGTCTCGGACTGCTCACCTTCGCGTTCCTGGGCGCCCACTCGCTGGCCACGGCCTGGGTGGTGGACCGGGCGAGGCGCACCGGGGTGGGCACCGCGCAGGCCTCGAGCGGGTACCTGCTCGCGTACTACACGGGCAGCGCGGCCATCGGAGTCACGGCGACGCATCTGTGGTCGCAGCACGGGTGGCTGGCGGTGACGACGTTGTCGCTGGTCCTGGCCGCGCTCGCGGCGGCCGGGGCGACGCTCGCGGCCCGCGGGGAGCGCCCCGGCCCCGGACGTGGGGGCGAGGGCGCCGGTGGCGGGACGACCGTCACCGACGCCCTCGTGCCCGAGGGCTGAGCCGTCAGGAGAAGCTGAGCACCCGGTCGCCCCAGCCGGCGCGGATGTCGGAGTCCAGATCGTCGACCACGCTGTCCTGGTGGTCGATGACGAGGGTCGCCCGACGGGTGTGCGGGTCGAACGGCGGCCACAGCACGAGCTCCTCCGATCCGGTCGGTGCGCCGGTGGTGACGAATGAGCGCCAGCGGGTGACCATCCGGTGCGACACCGCACGGCCGGCCCCGCGCCCGCCGAGCACGAACGTCAGGTCCTTGGAGTCGGAGTGCAGGTTGCCCCAGACGTAGGGCAGCTCGGTGGCGTGGGTGGCGCCCAGCCGCAGCACCTTGAGCATGGGCGTCGAGTGGTC